>NZ_JBSFWD010000033.1:0-112207 GCF_053592655.1 Streptosporangium sp. NPDC002607 | reverse complement strand
GTCTCGCCCCTTCGAAGGGGCGAGACCCGCCTCTCTTTCCGCCCCCGTGACAAAGATCCCCGGAGCGAGCTCGCACGGGCCGCTCCCGCGGAGCCGCCGTCACTCGCCGCGGGCCGGCGGGGCTCGCGCTCCCGCACCGGTCGACGTCCTGGTTCCGGAATCCCCGATCTCCACGCCTTGCCGGCCGGCTCGTGCCCCGTCCTCGGGGCCCGGGTGTCCCGTACCGGACGACGACATCGGACGGCGGCCCATGGGCGGTCCGCCACGCTGGAGACATCTCGTAAGGCCGGCCCCGGACCTTCTGGTCCGGGGCCGGCCTTACGAATCCCGGACCGCGGACGCGCCGGGGGCCGAGTGAATACGCGGTCTCACGGTCCGGCCTGCGGGCCGCCCGCCGAGCTCAATCGCACGGGTGACCATCGATTTCACGATGGTCGTTTCTTTTCCGCGCGGAAAGTGGATGAAACAGCGGCGGCCGGTGACGCGAACCTCACGTCACCGGCCGCCGCTTTTTCGCGAGCCCGATGTCGGCCTTTACGCCGGCCCCATATCGGCCCCTAAATAGGCAGGGCCTCAACAATTGAGGCGCCGCCGGGCAGTTCCACCTGCCGGTTGAGCCGGAAACCGGACTTGCCCAGGAGTTCGGTGTACTCGGAGGTGCTGCGCTCCATGCCCTCGCCGAAAAGGGCGAGCATTCGCATGTCGATGTCCTTACTGATGTGCGACCTGTCGTCGTCCGGCACCACGGCCTCCACCAGGAGCACTCGGCCGTCGTCGGAGACGGCCTCCCTGACATTGCGCAGAATTCGCACCGAGTCCTCGTCGGACCAGTTGTGGATCACACTGCTCAGCAGGTAGGCGTCCGCCCCGGCGGGTACCGAGACGAAGAAGTCACCGTCCACGAATTTGCACCGGTCTTCAAGGCCGGTCTCGGCGAAGAACTCCCTGGCCGCGCTGACCACCTGTTTCTGGTCGAACAGCACCCCGTCCAGATCTGAGTGGGCCTTCAGAACGGCGGCCAGGATGTGCCCCTTGCCGCCGGCCACGTCCACCAGGGTTCGCACCCCGGAGAAGTCGTAGTGGGAGGCCACGGCGTCCGCGAACGGCCGGGCCCTGACCACCATGTAGTCGTTGAACAGCGCACCGGCCCCGGGGTTGGCCTTCAGGTAGCCGTAGAGGTGCCCGTGCCGCTCGACGAAGCCCGACCTGCCGGCGCGCACGGTCTGCGGGAGCATGCCCATGCCGTACCAGAAGCCCTCCTCGACGATCATCCGTACGGCGGAGCGGAGCGAGCCGGGCACGTCGGTGCGGAGGGTGACACCCGCCTCGGTCAGCTCGTAGGTGCCGGGCGCCGCGGTGGCGACCATGCCCATGGCGGCGAGCTCGCGGAGCACCCTGCCGAGCGCGGAGGCGTCGGCGCCGCAGCGCAGTGCGAGCTCGTCAACGCTCAGGGCGCCGTCTCGCAGGTGGTCGGCGCAGCCCAGTTCGGCCATCGTGGCCAGGGCGGCGAAACGGGAGACGCCACCGATCGCATCCCATACCAGTGCCTGTGGGTCGCTCATGAAAATCCTCTCTCTGCGGCGCGCGGCCCTGAGGGGGGGACCACCACGCCCCGGCAAGCGTGCGCGCCGGACCCGCGTGCTCGGGCGGGGAGCGGTTCGGGTTCCGGCAGGCGCTTTTGAAGATCGGGCCTCAGGGGGTCGAGGCCGACGGGCTCCGCATGCCGCGTACCAGGCGGCCGACCTCGGCGCGCAGGTGCACGAAGTCGGGGTGCTCGCGGGTGGTGATCTGGTCGCGCGGTCCCGGCAGGTCCACGCGCAGGTCACCGACGATCCCGGCGGGGGCCTTGGACAGGACCACGACGCGGTCACCGACGTAGACGCTCTCGTCGATGTCGTGGGTGATCAGCACGATGGTCATGTTGTGCAGGTTGCGGACCCGCAGGGTCAGGTCTTCCAGGTCCTCGCGGGTCTGGGCGTCCACGGAGCCGAAGGGCTCGTCCATCAGCAGCAGGGCCGGGCGGTAGGCCAGGGCGCGGGCGATGGACACCCTCTGTTGCATGCCCCCGGAAAGTTGCCACGGGTACTTGGCCGCGGCGCTGTCCAGGCCGACCTCCTCCAGCGCCTCCATCGCCGCCTGCCCGCGCTGCCGTTTGTCCATTCCCCTGCGGCGCAGCGGGAGCGAGACGTTTTCGACCACCGACATCCAGGGGAACAGGGAGCGGCTGTAGTCCTGGAAGACCACGGCCAGGTTGTCGGGGGTCTGCTCGACCTGGGCGCCGTTGAGCGTGACCTGGCCGCCACTGGGCCGGAGCAGCCCCGCGATGGAGCGCAGCAGTGTGGACTTGCCGCATCCGGAGGGGCCGACGATGCACACCAGCTCACCCTGGGCGACCTTCAGGTCGATGCCACCCAGCGCGTTGTGGGCGGTCGGTCCGCTGCCGTAGGTGTGGGACAGATTCGTGATCTCAAGCACAGCAGGTCCTCAGGTCGTCTGCTTGGCGGAGCGGTGCCAGGACAGGACACGTCGCTCGGCCGCCAGGAACGCCGAGTTGAACACGTATCCCAGGACGCCGAGCACCACGATGGTTCCCCACACGCTGGAGAAGTCGTATGACCTCTGGGCGTCCAGAAGCTGGAAGCCGATCCCGTCGGTGCTGCCGACCAGCTCGGAGAGCACCATGAGGATCAGCGCCAGTGACAGGCTGACCCGGAGTCCGGCGAAGATCTTCGGCATGGCCGAGGGCAGGATGATCCGGAACAGCCGCTCCCCGCCCGACAGCCCGAAGACCCTGGCGGTGTCCAGATGCTGGCGGTCGACCTGCCGTGCCCCCTCGGAGGCGTTGATCAGGACCGGCCAGACGATGCCGAACGCGATGAAGCTGATCTGCATCCGGGGGCCGATGGAGAACAACGCCATGAAGAACGCCAGCAGCATGGGCGGCGGGATGGCGCGGGCGAACTGGACCAGGGGGTCGATGAAGCGGAAGAGCAGCGGGGAGCGGCCCAGGGCGACCCCGAGGACGATCCCGACGACCCCGGCCAGCACCCACCCGGCCAGCAGCCGGCCGATGCTCGCGGGGATGTTCGTCAGCGCCGCCTCGGTCAACCAGAGCCGCTCCGCGGGGCCGGTCAGCCACATCGTGTACATGCTGGTCGCGATCTGCGACGGCGGCGGGAAGCTCAGCATCTCGATGCCGCGGGTGAGCAACTCCCACAGCAGCAGCACGACGGGCACCGGCCACAGCCGGACCACGCCGCGCAGCAGGCCGTTCATCAGACCACCTCCGTACGGGCGGTGTGCCAGCGGAAGATCCGCCGTTCCGCGAGCACGAACAGGCTGTTGGTGACCACGCCGATGATCCCGGCCCAGATGGCGGCGGCGATGATGTACTCCACCGCGTCCGCGCTGCCGCCGCTCTCCAGGACGTAACTGCCGATGCCCTGGGCGCCGCCGCCGAGCAGTTCCGCGCTGATCGCCACGATGAGCGCGATCGCCGACGCCAGCCGGACACCGGTGGCGATGAAGGGCGCCGTACTCGGCAGGGAGACGCGCCACAGCACGGCCGACTTCCCGAACCCGAAGCTGCGGAGGGTCTCCTTGGCGAGCGGGTCGACGTCCTTGAGGCCGTACATCGTGTTGATCAGGACGGGCCAGGTCGCCGCGTAGACGATCAGGGTGACCTTCATGTCGAACCTGTCGGAGAACACGGCGAGCGCCAGCGGGATCAGCGCGATCGACGGGATCGGGCGCAGGAACTCAAGGATCGGCCGGAGCGCGCTCTCCACCCGGGGCAGGCTGCCGAGCAGGAACCCGGCGGGCACGGCGAGCGCGACGGTGAACAGCAGTCCAAGAGCCCAGGCCCCGAGGGTCGAGGTGACGTCGGAGAGGAACTCCCCGTCGGTCACCAGCGTGGCTGCTCGACCGAGCACCGTGGAGGCCAGCGGAAACACGAGCGGGTCGATCAGCCCGGTCCGGCCCGCGACCTCCATGACGCAGAACAGCCCCGCGACGCCGAGGGCGCCGCAGAGCAGTCTGTTGTCGAGCGGGTTGCGCCGTGTCACCCGAGGTTGCCGGGAAGGATGGTCTTGGCCTGGATCGGGCTCTTCAGGTAGCCCTGCTCGACCATCAGGTCGGCGACGCGCTGCAGGCGGGTCTCGTCAAGGCTGGTGGGGAAGGAGCCGAGGGTGATGACGGCGGCGGTCGCGGCGTCGATCTTGGTGTAGGTCGGCAGGATCTGCTCGACGGCCTTGCGGTCGGTGGCGGAGATCTGCTGGGCCTTGGCGATCGCCCGCTGGAAGGCGGCGACGGTGTTGGGGTTCTCGGTGGCGAAGTTCTCCATGACGACCACGCCGGCGATGGGGAAGTCCGCCGTGGAGTCGACCATCGTGTCGGCGAGCTTCTGGGCGCCGAGGTTCTTCTGCACCGCGGTCAGGGCCGGCTCCGTCATCCAGGCCGCGTCGACGGTCTTGCTGGCCAGCTGGGCGCCCATCTCGGGGAAGGGGAACTCCAGGAACTGCACGTCGTTCTCGGTGAGGCCGTGCGTCTTGAGCACCGTGGTCACCGCCAGGGTGCCGATGTTCTTGAGGCTGTTGACCGCGATCTTCTTGCCCTTGAGGTCGGCGGGCGTCTTGATCGACGAGTCCTTGGGCACCATGATGTTGAACGAGTTCGGAGCGGCCTGGTAGAGGTCCGAGATGATCTTCATCTTGTTGCCGGCCGCGACGGCGAGGAAGGCCGAGACGTAGTTCGTCTGGGTGGCGTCCAGGGATCCGCCGACGAGGGCCTGCTGGGCCTGGGCTCCGCCGACCACCGGCTCGATGTCGACGGTGAGCCCCTCATCCTTGAAGTAGCCCTTGTCCTTGGCGATGTAGAGCGCGGCCGAGTCGGGGATCGGCAGCGCGCCGATCTTGATCTGGGTCTTCTCCAGACCGCCCGCGTTCGCGGCGGTGGTGTCAGTGGACTTGTCGGAACCTCCGCAGGCGCTCAGCACCAGGGCGGCGGCGACTCCTGCGATGACGGCCCGGCTCGCAAGTGTGAACCTCATGGGTCTCCTTAGCTGCATTAGCTGCATTTGACCGCCCCTGCCGGAACTCGCGGTAACTCATCGGGCGACATGAAGGGGGTCCCGGGAGGCATGTTGGTCAAGGGGGGGTTTGCCGACCGCGGATCAGAGTAGCGGAGTAGATCAGTCAAATTACAAATATCACCCCTTTCGCCCCTATCGCCCCGAAGCTACAAAGCAGGCATACGCCACCCAGTTGCCACATCCGTAACAATCAACAGATAGGTCCGCATAGCGGGCATAAGCAAAGATGTCAATAAATCTGTTTCGCAACTTTGTGGAAGTTTGTGGTTACGGGGCGGAGAGTCATCGCCCGGTTACGGGTGTGGTGTGCCCGTTCGGTGGGAAATGCGAGTTATGTGCTGTTGGCCGAACTCATCCGGCTGTGCTCCAATAACCCCTACCCCATGGATGCGTCGGCGTCACTAGCACATCATTGCGTGACGCGATCCCCTCCAAGCAGACGATCCGAGGAGAGGCAGCGGAGGCCAGTGAGGACAGCGTCAATCCCCAGCGAACGCGAATCCGGGCTGGCACCTGCCCTGGGATTCGACAATCAGGGGGGGCAGCCGCAGAGCGGCCCGGGTCAGGGCCCAGACGGCTCCGGCTCCGAGAGGTCTGCGAGGAACGGCGGCAAGCTCGCGCTCAAGAACTGGCGGGTGAGGTCGCGACTGATCGCGCTCATCGTCATCCCCACGGCCGCCGCGATCGTGCTGGGCGGCCTGCGGGTCACCACCTCGATCAGCAGCGCCGCCGAGTACGAGCGCGTGCGTACCACCGCCGAACTCACCGCGGGCCTGAGCAACCTGGCCGACGAGCTGCAGCTTGAGCGGGACCTGTCGGCCCGGTACGTGGCACAGGGGCGTCTGAGCACCGGCAAGTCGAATCTGCGCAAGCAGTACGAGAGCGTCGACGGCGTCGCCCGCGAGGTGCGCGCCCGCATCGACGGCGTCATCAACGACAGCGGCATCGTTGAGGCGTTCAGCACCCGGAGCAGGGACGAGCTCACGCAGATCCGTGCCCGCATCGACGAGCTCAAGAGCCTGCGTGACGCGGCGACGGCCACCCAGATGCCGGCCCAGCCCATGGTCGCCGCGTACTCCCGTACCATCGCGGACCTGCTCGCCCTGCACGACGAGATCATTCAGGGCGTCGCGGACCAGGAGATCACCGCCAGCGCGGCCGCGTTCGCCGCGCTGGCCAGGGCCAAGGAACAGGCGTCCAGGGAGCGGGTGAACCTCGCCATCGCCCTCGCCGTCAGGGGGTTCAGCGCCGAAGGCCTCAACGCCATGCTGGCCGCCCGGGCGCAGTTCGACAGCGAGCTCGCGACCTTCCGCTCCGAGGCCTCGGTCGCCCAGCGCCAGCTCTACGACGACACGGTCAGCAGCCAGAAGAAGGACCGCGCGGCGGCACTGCGCGCCCGCGCCATCGTCCTGGCCCTCAACGGTCAGCCGCTGAGGAACGTCGACGTCTCCAGGACCGGACTCGGTGACCAGACGACGTGGTTCGACGCCTCCAGCGACATCGTCGAGCGCATGCGCACCGTGGAGGAGCAGGTCGCCGACACCCTCATCACGCAGAGCCGGGTCCTGCAGGAGTCGGAGCAGCGCGGAGCGCTGATCGCCGCCGGGCTGAGCGCGCTGCTGCTCATCCTCGTCCTGATCATCACCGCGGTCATGGCGCGGTCGCTGGTCAGGCCGCTGCGCAGGCTCCGTACCGAGGCGCTGTCCATCGCCGGCCAGCGTCTCCCCGAGACCGTCCAGAGCATGCGCGAGAGCGGCGAGGTCTCGACCACCGACATCACCCCGATCGGTGTCGCCTCCGACGACGAGATCGGTGAGGTGGCCCGGGCCTTCGACGAGGTCCACCGTGAGGCCGTGCGGCTGGCGGGCCAGGAGGCCACGCTGCGGAGCAACGTCAACTCGATGTTCGTCAACCTCTCCCGGCGCAGCCAGACCCTGGTGGAGCGCCAGCTCTCCCTCATCGAGAGCCTGGAGCAGGGCGAGCAGGACGAGGGCCGGCTCGGCAGCCTCTTCCGCCTCGACCACCTCGCCACCCGCATGCGCCGCAACTCGGAGAACCTCCTGGTCCTCGCCGGTCAGGAGCCCGCCCGCCGGTGGAGCCAGCCGGTCCCGCTCATCGACGTGGTCCGCGCCTCGCTGTCGGAGGTCGAGAACTACGAGCGGGTCGACCTGCAGCTGTCCGCGGGCGTGGCCGTGGCCGGAACCTCCGTCAACGACGTTGTCCACCTGATCGCGGAGCTCGTGGAGAACGCGATCTCCTTCTCCCCCCGGGAGACCAAGGTCATCGTCTCCAGCAACCGCATCGACGGCGGTGGCGTGATGGTCTCGGTGACCGACATCGGCATCGGCATGACCGCCGAGGAGCTCGCCCAGGCCAACTGGCGACTGGCCAACCCGCCGGTGGTGGACGTCTCGGTCTCCCGCCGGATGGGCCTGTTCGTGGTCGGCCGCCTTGCCCTGCGGCACGGCATCCGAGTCCAGCTCAGGCAACAGGACAGCGGCGGCCTGACCGCCATGGTCCTGCTCCCGGAGAACCTGCTCGCCGTCACCGCCCGCCCGGGAGGCGCGCCCGGTGCCATGTCGCAGGGCGGAGACTGGGCCGGATCCACGGCCTCCATGGACCGCCCGCCCGTGCTGGCCAGCCCCGCGGCTCCCCAGATGCCGTCCTTCGCCTCGTTCGAGGCCGCCCACCAGAACTCGTTCGCCTCCTTCGACCTGGGGCAGCAGTTCAACTCCTTCGAGGCCTCGCAGCCTCCCTTCGGAGGCGGCCAGTTCGGGCAGGCACCCGTCGACACCCCGTGGCCGGGACAGCTTCCGCCGCCCGGCGCCACCCCCGGCTGGCCGGACGCCTCCCAGCCCGACCCCACCGCCTGGCATCAGGGCCAGGGCAGCCCGTCCAGAGGCGACACCGGAATGTGGTCCGGGGGACCGAGCGCGCCCGCGCGCGGTGACGCCCCCGTCTGGCCCGGCGGGCAGAGCAGGGACGGCGGCTCCGACGTCTGGTCGAGTTCCTCGTTCCGCGGCGGCGACTCCGGAGGCTGGCCGTCCACCGGCAACTCCGGTCCGTTCGGGCGGCGCCCGTTCGACGCGGCGGACAACACCGGCCCGCTGCCGGTGATCCCCGACTCCTCGCCCATGGAAGAGGCGAAGGAGGAGTTCCTGCCGATCTTCGCGGCCGTCGAGTCCGACTGGTTCAGGAAGGTCGATCCGGTCCAGGCCGCCGAGGAACGGGTCGAGGAGGTCGAACCGGCCCGGCCGGCCCAGGCCGTTCAGGAGACCGTCCAGCTCTCACAGCAGGCCGCCCCCACGCAGGGGACCGGCTGGTCGTCACCCGCCGACGTGGGCTGGCAGGCGGCCAAGGCCGCCAGCGAGCCCTCACTCGGCGGGATCACCGGTTCCGGGCTGCCCAAGCGGGTGCCCAAGGCGAACCTGGTGCCCGGCACGGCCGCGCCCGACCTGAGCGCGGCTCCCCAAACTCCCGCGCTCCGGCCGACAGTCTCCCCGGAGGCGGTGCGCAACAGGCTGGCCAGCTTCCAGCAGGGCGTACGACAGGGCCGCGCGGCCGCCAGGGGCGCCGCGGACGGACGGCCGTATCCCGACTTCGGCCGGGACGTTGAAGGAAACAAGGAGGACCGGTGAGCGAGCTCATCATGGTCGCCAAGGAGGATGACACGTGCGCGAAATGAGCCAGGCCGCCCGGGGGGTCAATTGGCTGATCACTGACTTTGTGAACAACGTCCCAGGTGTGGCGCACACAGTCGTCGTGTCGGCGGACGGTCTGCCGTTGGCGTATTCCGACGGATTTCCCAGGGACAGGGCGGACCAGCTGGCCGCGGTCGCGGCCGGCCTGATCAGCCTGACCCAGGGCGCCTCACGGGTTTTCGAAGGCGGTGCGGTCACCCAGACCGTGGTGGAGATGCAACGAGGGCTGCTCCTCATCATGTCCATCAGTGACGGTTCCTGTCTGGCGGTGCTGGCCGCCGCCGACTGTGACATGGGACTGGTGGCCTACCAGATGACGATGCTCGTCGAGCGGGCAGGCCAGGTGCTGACCCCGGCCGTCCGCGCGGAACTGCAGTCTTCCCACTCACGGTGACGGCGATGACGCTAGGAGGCTGTCGTGGCAGGCCGCGGCTGGACCGGTGAGGGCGACCCGCGCAGCGGGTTTCCCTACCATTCGATGGACGACCCCCACCGGCAACAGGGGGGTCCTTCGCATCTCATGCAGCCGGCGCCGTCGGAGCAGAGCTCCCTCGTCCGCCCGTATGCCGTGACCGGGGGGCGCACCGCCCCCCGGACCCAACTCGCCCTGGAGGCCCTGGTCTCCTCGGCGACCTCCATACATCACGATTTATCCACCCGCACCCCGGAGTATCAGGCGATCAGTGCCCTGTGCCGGCAAGTGCGTTCGGTCGCTGAGATCTCCGCGATGCTCCGCATCCCGCTCGGCGTGACCCGGATCCTGGTCGCCGACATGGCCGCCGAGGGTCTGATCCAGCTGCATCAGCCTCAGCTGGACGCGGGCAAGCCGGATCTCAACCTGCTGGAAAGGGTGCTCAGTGGACTTCGCAGGCTCTAGCCGCGGCGGCGGCCTGACATCGACGAAAATCGTCGTCGCCGGGGGATTCGGTGTCGGTAAGACCACGTTCGTGGGGGCGGTGTCGGAAATCCTGCCGCTGACCACGGAGGCGGTGATGACCGACGCCAGCGCCGGGATCGACGATCTCGGCCTCACTCCGAACAAGACCACCACCACGGTCGCGATGGACTTCGGCCGCGTCTCGCTGGACCGCGACCTGATCCTTTACCTGTTCGGCACGCCCGGCCAGCACCGGTTCTGGTTCATGTGGGACGACCTGGTCCGCGGCGCGATCGGCGCGATCGTGCTCGTCGACACCCGGCGGCTGGCCGACAGCTTCCCGGCGATCGACTACTTCGAGGAGGCCAAGCTCCCCTTCGTCGTCGCGGTCAACGGGTGGGACGGCACCTACCTGCACGGTGAGGAGGAGGTACGCGAGGCGCTGACGCTGGCGCCGCACATCCCCATCTCCAGGACCGACGCCCGCTCGCGCGACGCGGTGAAGGCCACGCTCATCACGCTTGTGGAGCACGCGCTCACCGTGCGGATGGCCGTGCCCGGCTGGGGCCGCTGACCGCGGGAGGGCGTCAGTCGCACCTCCCAGCGGATAGGCTGGGAGGTCGAGTCGCAGACCTGTAGCGCAGAGGCTGGCCAATCACGTGTTCGAGACGCTTTCCGACCGGCTGACATCGGTCTTCTCCTCCCTTCGATCCAAGGGTCGGCTCTCCGAGGCCGACATCGACGCGACCTGCCGCGAGATCCGCATCGCGCTCCTCGAGGCCGATGTCGCGCTGCCCGTGGTCAAGGCGTTCGTCGCCCAGGTCAAGGAGCGCGCCCGCGGCGCCGAGGTCTCCCAGGCGCTGAACCCGGCGCAGCAGGTCGTCAAGATCGTCAATGACGAGCTCATCGAGATCCTCGGCGGCGAGACCCGGCGGCTCCGCTATGCCAAGAACCCGCCGACCGTCGTCATGCTCGCGGGCCTGCAGGGCGCGGGCAAGACGACCCTGGCCGGCAAGCTCGCCCGCTGGCTGCGTGAGCAGAACCACACGCCGCTGCTGGTCGCCGCCGACCTCCAGCGGCCCAACGCGGTACAGCAGCTCTCGGTCGTGGCCGAGCGCGCGGGCGTCGCGGTCTACGCGCCCGAGCCGGGAAACGGCGTCGGCGACCCGGTCGCGGTGGCCCGCCAGTCGATCGACCACGCCAAGCGGCAGCAGCACGACATCGTCATCATCGACACCGCGGGCCGCCTGGGCATCGACCAGGAGCTGATGAAGCAGGCGGCGGACATCCGCGACGCGGTCTCGCCCGACGAGGTCCTGTTCGTCGTCGACGCGATGATCGGCCAGGACGCCGTCAGCACGGCCCAGGCGTTCATGGAGGGCGTCGGTTTCGACGGCGTCGTGCTGACCAAGCTCGACGGCGACGCCCGCGGTGGCGCCGCACTGTCGGTCCGCCACATCACCGGCAGGCCGATCATGTTCGCGTCCACCGGTGAGAAGCTCGAGGACTTCGACGCCTTCCACCCGGACCGGATGGCCTCCCGCATCCTCGACATGGGTGACATCCTCACCCTGATCGAGCAGGCCCAGAAGACCTTCGACGAGGCCGAGGCCGCCAAGATGGCGAGCAAGCTCACCTCGGGCGAGGGCTTCACCCTGGAGGACTTCCTCGAGCAGATGATGATGGTCCAGAAGATGGGCCCCATCAAGAACCTGCTCGGCATGATGCCCGGCATGGGGCAGATGCGTGATCAGCTCAACCAGGTGGACGATCGCGACCTCGACCGCATCGCCGCCATCATCCGCTCCATGACCCCCGCCGAGCGTCACAATCCGAAGATGATCGACGGCTCACGCCGTGCCCGTATCGCGAGGGGCTCCGGTGTGACGGTGACCGAGGTGAGCGGCCTGGTCACCCGCTTCTTCGACGCCCAGAAGATGATGAAGCGGATGGCCGGCGGCATGGGCATCCCCGGCATGCCCGGCGGTCGCAAGGGAGCCAAGGCCGCGCAGAAGAAGGCGGCCAAGGGACGCAGGGTCAGCGGTGACCCGCGCAAGGCGGCGCTCGGCAAGGCCGCCCCCGACAAGTCCGGCGAGCCCGCGGCCCCGGCGGGGAACGGCCTCCTCGGCAAGCTCGGTTCCCGGCAGCAGCTGCCTCCTGGCCTGGAGCTGCCGCCGGGCTTCGATCCCTCGAAGTTCAAGCTCCCCGGTCAGAAATGAGCGATGGACCCTTCCACGCGCGTGCCAGATGGATCTGGGTGATCATCGTCGCGGGGTTCATCCTGGTGGCCGTGCTCGAACTGCTCGGGGTACGTCCGAAGTAGTGCTCCCACCACGGCATCCCGGCCGGCGGATCGTACGGCGGGTACGCAGGCCGCGCGGGTGCTCCCGGGGGTGCGGGAATCTCCGGCGGCTGGGCGGCTCCCGGCAGGATCGGTGCCTCGGGCAGGACGGGGGCTCCGAGCCGCGAGGCGGTCCCCGGCGGTTCGAGGGTCTCCGGCGGGGCGGGTGCTCCCGGCCGCGCCGGAGCCCCGGGCAGGAGCGGGGTTTGAGGAGGCACGGACGTTCCTCGTGGGACGTGAGACGGCCAAGGGGCCCAGGGGACACCGTCGTGGCCGGTTCCCGGGGTTACGGCAGGGGACGGGGCGGACGCCGGAGGCGCGTCGGCCTGACCGGCAGGGGTCGCCCTGATGGTCAGCACCGCTCCCAGCACGGTGATGGATCCGGTCGCGGTCAGCAGCAGAGATCTGAGGGTGGTTGCCACGGCGGCCATTTAGCGCAGCAGGCCGGACCCGCCGGGGGCCCGGACACACGTGGATTACCGAGATTTGCCCTCCGGACGCCGCGGGGGATGGCCGTGGATTGGCCGGGCACCCCCGCGCGTCTGGCACAATGACATGTTGGAACATCGTGACACGTGGTTGCCCTCTCACTCCCGCGTGCCATGCCTGTCCCTCGATCGGTCCTCTCCTCGTGCCCCACTCGATGAGACACCGCTCACCCACGCTCTAATGCAGGAGAGACCACACCAGTGGCAGTCAAGATCAAGCTCAAGCGGCTCGGCATGATCCGCAACCCGCAGTACCGCATCGTCATCGCCGACAGCCGCACCAAGCGTGACGGCCGGGCGATCGAGGAGATCGGCCTCTACCACCCGAAGGAGAACCCCTCGCGCATCGAGGTCAACTCCGAGCGGGCGGCCTACTGGCTGGGTGTCGGCGCGCAGCCGACCGAGCCCGTCCTCAAGCTCCTCAAGCTCACCGGCGACTGGCAGAAGTTCAAGGGCGAGTCGGCTCCGGCTCCGCTCCTGGTCGCCGAGCCCAAGGCCGACCGCCACGCCGTCTACGAGGCCGCGGCCAAGGAGGCGCTGTCTCTGGAAGCCGCCACCACGCCGAAGAAGTCGACCCGCAAGGCGGCTCCCAAGGCTGAAGAGGCCCCCGCCGAGGCCCCGGCTGAGCCCACCGCGGCCGCCGAGGAGAAGCCGGAAGGCGAGGCCTGAGGTGCTTGAGGAGGCCCTCGAGCACCTGGTGAAGGGCATCGTCGAATATCCCGACGACGTCCAGGTTCACGCTCGCCGCATCCGCAGCGGGCGTGTGCTTGAGGTCCGGGTGCATCCCGAGGACCTCGGTAAGGTCATCGGCCGCGGTGGCCGTACGGCCAAGGCGCTTCGCACGGTCGTGAACGCCCTCGGCGACGGCAAGTACGTCCGGGTCGATCTGCTCGACCTGAACGAGGCCCGCTAGCCGCCGGACGCGTCCAATCGAGCGAACGGGCCACCCGCCCAGCGCGGGTGGCCCGTCTGCTTTCCACCGGCACCACTATGTGAGGAGGCGGGCGTGCAGCTCGTCGTAGGGCGGATCGGTCGCCCGCACGGACTCCGCGGAGACGTGTCCGTGGAGGTGCGCACCGACGAGCCTGACAGGCGCTTCGCCCCGGGCACCGCCCTGGCCACCGACCCCGCCTCGGCCGGCCCGCTGGTCGTCGAGTCCCGCCGCTGGCATTCGGGCATCCTGCTGGTCAGGTTCGAGGGTGTGAGCGACCGCGACCACGCGGAGGAGCTCCGCGGCACCATGCTCGTCATCGACTCGGCGGACATCCCGCCGTCCGACGATCCCGACGAGTTCTACGATCACCAGCTCATCGGCCTCGCCGTGGTCAAGCCCGACGGCGAGCGGGTGGGCGAGGTGTCCGACGTGCTCCACCACGGCCAGGACCTGCTCGTCGTACGGCGTGGGAAGGCGGAGGTCTACGTGCCGTTCGTCAAGGCGCTGGTCCCGGTGATCGACCTTGAGAAGGGCATCCTCGTGGTGGACGCCCCGGCGGGACTGCTCGATCCGGACGAGATCGTCTGACATGCGCGTCGACGTCATCTCGATCTTCCCCGAGTACTTCGCCCCCCTCGACGTCTCCCTCATCGGCAAGGCCCGCGAGCGCGGCATCCTCGACGTCCGTCTCCACCAGCTCCGCGACCACGCCCACGACGTGCACCGCACGGTGGACGACACACCCTACGGGGGTGGCCCCGGCATGGTCATGAAGCCCGAGCCCTGGGGAGAGGCCCTCGACGAGGTCCTCGCCGCGGACCCCGTGGCCCTGCCGCGGATGATCGTGCCGACTCCCAGCGGTGTGCCCTTCACCCAGAAGCTGGCGATGGAGTACGCCGCCGAGCCCTGGCTGCTGTTCACCCCGGCCCGCTACGAGGGCATCGACTCCAGGGTGATGGCCGAGTACGGCGCGCGCATGCGCGTGGACGAGGTCAGCATCGGGGACTACGTGCTCGCCGGAGGCGAGGTGGCCGTGCTGGTGATGATCGAGGCCATCGGGCGGCTGCTGCCGGGTGTGCTCGGCAACGTCCACTCGGCCGTGGACGACTCCTTCGCGCCCGGCGCGATGGAGAACCTTCTCGAAGGTCCCGTCTACACCAAGCCGCCCGAGTGGCGGGGGCACGAGGTGCCGGAGATCCTGCTCTCCGGGCATCACGGAAAGATCGCCCGGTGGCGGCGGGACCAGGCACTGCGCCGTACCGCGAGAAACCGGCCCGAACTGCTGGCGGCGCTCGCCCCGCAGAGCCTGGACAAGCACGACAGGCAGCTCCTGTCCGAGCTCGACCAGCCCGGGACCGGCTCTGTCGGCCCGGCTCCCTGACCGGTTCCGTCCCCTGAGCGGCAGCCGATGCGGAGGCCGGCCCGGCCGCCCTGACCGGCTGATTTCCGGTCGGTCGGGAAAATATGGCAGACTGAAGCGTTGTCGCCGACTGCCTTCCCGGCCCCCAGGCCGGTCTCGCCGCGGCGCACGCGCCGCCGGGTAGACGGTTCCGGCTCCGAGACACAGTCCATTTCAGCACGCGTGTCCATCACGACGCCGCTCCGTCGCGGCCGGATGGACCTCCGGGTGCGTTTAAAAATGAGGTACCACTGCCATGCACACGCTGATCAGCGAGCTCGAGAAGTCCGCGCTCCGCACCGACATCCCGAACTTCCGGCCCGGTGACACGCTCGAGGTTCACGTCCGGGTCATTGAGGGCAGCAGGTCCCGTGTCCAGGTCTTCAAGGGCTTCGTCCTCCGCCGCCAGGGCGGTGGCGCCCGCGAGACCTTCACGGTTCGCAAGGTCAGCTACAGCGTCGGCGTCGAGCGTACCTTCCCGGTGCACAGCCCGGTCATCGAGAAGATCGTCCTCGTGACCCGTGGCGACGTCCGCCGGGCCAAGCTCTACTACATGCGTGACCTGCGCGGCAAGGCCGCCCGTATCCGCGAGAAGCGCGAGGCCCGCTAGGCGCGCGGTAGTCGCCGCCCTGGCCCGCGTCCTCTTTTCCGGGGAGCGGGCCAGTCGCATGTAAGGAGGTTTGACCTCCTATGGCAATACGCATGGCTATGCGGTACCCCGTCACTCGACCACTTGGTGCCGCCCATCATCTAGGCTCGTCAGCGATGACTAGCGAAGACCGGGAGTACGGCGCAGTCTCGCGTCGACCTGTCGAGGACGAGGTGGACGTGGTCGCCGAAGACACCCAGAAGAACGCCAAGAGCGACAAGGGCAAGAAGAAGGGCTCCTTCTGGAAGGAGCTGCCCGTTCTGATCGTCGTGGCGGTGGTGCTCGCTCTCATAATCAAGACCTTCGTGATCCAGGCGTTCTACATTCCTTCGGAGTCGATGGAGAACACCCTCCTCACGAACGACCGGGTCCTGGTCAACAAGCTCGTCTACCGCGTCCGGGACATCGAACGCGGCGACGTGGTGGTGTTCTCCGGGGTCGACTCCTGGGATCCCGAGATCGACCTTGAGGAGCCGTCCAACCCGGTCGCGGGGTTCTTCCGCTGGGTCGGAACCGCCTTCGGCGTGGTCCCCGGCGAGAAGGACTACATCAAGCGGGTCATCGGCGTCGGTGGCGACACGGTGAAGTGCTGCGACGCCCAGGGCCGGGTGACGGTCAACGGGGTCCCCCTCGACGAGGACTACCTCTACCCGGGTGACGTGCCGTCCCAGAGGTTCTTCGAGGCCAAGGTCCCCGAGGGCCGCCTGTGGGTGATGGGCGACCACCGGTTGGTCTCCCTCGACTCCCGTTCCCACCTGGGCGATCCCGGTGGCGGGACGATCTCGGTGGACAAGGTGATCGGCCGGGCCTTCGTGATCGTGTGGCCGTTCTCCAGGGCCACGACCATTCCCATTCCCGACACCTTCGGTCAACCGGCTCTCAAAGCCGCCGCGGCCGTGGGAGGCGCGGCCCCGTTCCTCGCGGGCTTCGCAGGCGCCGTGCCGCTGGTGCTGTGGCGTCGTCGCCGGCTTTCAAGGCGGTAGCCGGACCTCATGACCGTGGAACCCGAGGCTGACAAGAACAAGAAGTCCGGTAAGGGCGGCAACCTGCGCGAGTCGCTGTTCCTGCTGGTGTGCGGGGTGGTGGTGGCGCTGCTGTTGCAGGCCTTCGTCTTCCAGTCGTTCTGGATCCCGTCGGAGTCGATGGAGAACACCCTTCAGGTGGGTGACCGGGTGGTCGTCAACAAGCTGCACGGCGACGCCGAGCGTGGCGACATCGTGGTTTTCAAGGGCTGGAACGACGAGGACACCATCAAGCGGGTCATCGCGGTCGGTGGTGACACGGTGAAGTGCTGCGACGCCAAGAAGCGGATCACGGTCAACGGAGTGCCGCTCGAAGAGGGCTCCTACCTGTACCCCGGCGACTTCCCCTCGGGGGACGCGTTCGAGAAGGTGGTCCCCGCCGGGAGACTGTGGGTCATGGGCGACCACCGCACCGCCTCCGCCGACTCGCGCGCCCACGAGGAGCGGAAGGAGGAGGGCACGATCTCCGAGGACGACGTCGTCGGCCGTGCGGTGGCGATCTACTGGCCGTTCTCCAGGGCCACGATCCTTTCGAGGCCGGAGAGCTTTCTCAAGGTGAGATAGCGGTACCGAATGCACCGGAGGGGGCGTACTCTCTGGTCATGGTCGCTGTGTCACCCGAGGTGTCATGACGGTTGCGTTTCGCCCCAGGCCCAGCGTGGTCCGGCGCGATTTAGGGCTGTACGGCTACGAGCGGGCCCTTGACCGCCGCGGGCTCGGTCCCGTGGCGGGGGTCGACGAGGCGGGCCGTGGCGCCTGTGCCGGGCCTCTGGTGGTCGCCGCCGTGGTGCTGGGCGGCCGAATCGACGGCCTGGGTGATTCCAAGCAGCTGACGGCCTCCCGCCGTGAGTCGCTGTACGAGCGGATCACGGCGACCGCGGAGGCGGTGAGCGTGATGGTGATCCCGCCGGGTGAGATCGACGCCCGTGGCCTGCACAGATCCAACATCGACGGAATGCGCAGGGCCGTGGCACGACTTCCCCGTCAGCCCGGCTACGTTCTCACCGACGGGTTTCCCGTTCCCGGGTTGCCCATGCCGTCATTGGGGGTGTGGAAGGGAGATCAGGTCGCGGCCTGCATCGCGGCGGCCTCGATCGTGGCCAAGGTGACGCGGGACGAGATGATGGTCGCGTTGCACGAACGTCATCCCCGGTACGGATTCGCCGTGCACAAGGGGTATGGCACCGTCGATCATCGCAGGGCTCTCAGCACCTACGGTCCGTGTCCGGACCACCGCTTCTCGTTCTCGACGGTGGCACGGTCAGGAGCGGGCGAGGTGATGGGTGAGAATGAACTGGGGGCCGGTGCGTCTGATCGGGCGGGCCGGGGTGTGCGTTTAACAGGAGGACCGGTATGAGCGCAGAGGATCTCGAGAAGTACGAAACCGAGATGGAGCTGCAGCTTTACCGTGAGTACCGCGACGTTGTCGGCCTGTTCACATACGTCGTGGAGACTGAGCGGCGCTTCTATCTCACCAACTCCGTCGATCTCGACGTGCGGACCGCCGAGAACGGCGACGTGTTCTTCGACGTGAAGATGCAGGACGCCTGGGTCTGGGACATGTACCGGCCCGCGAGGTTCGTCAAGAACGTCCGCGTGGTGACCTTCAAGGACGTGAACGTCGAGGAACTCGCCAAACCCGATCTGGAGATGCCGAAGGAGGGCTTCTCCTCCTGAGGGGCTTTGCGGCTTTTTGACCATTGCTGAGCTGCGAGAACGCTGTCCGCGGGCCGGGGCGTCGTCCACAGGCGCGCCTGGTGTCCGGCCGGTTGTCCACAGAGTCCCGTTCGGCTCGTCGGGGGCGCGGTGAGCTGAGCGAAGGTCGGGAACCGGAGGTGGTTCCATGGCCGCGAAGGATGAGCTCGGCAGGTACGGCGAACAGGTCGCCGTCGACTATCTGCTCGCGCACGACCTGCAGATCCTGGATCGCAACTGGCGATGCCCGGACGGGGAGATCGACGTCGTCGCCCGAGAGGGGCGCACGCTCGTCGCGGTGGAGGTGAAGACCCGCTCCGGCCGCCGTCACGGCACCGCCTTCGAGGCGGTCACCGATGCGAAGATCGCGCGCCTGCGCATGCTCGTGGCCAGATGGGTCGCCGAGCACCAGGAGGGGTTCGACGCGATCCGCGTCGACGTCGTCGCCCTTGAGCGGTTCGCCGGGGATTTCGCCATCCGCCACGAGCGGGGGGTGTGCTGATGTCTCCTGGCCTGTCCTGGATCGTTCGCTCCCCACATCCCACCCCGTGGGAGGTGAGGTGAGTGGCCGTCGCACGCACGCGCTGCGTCGCCCTGGTCGGGGTGACCGGCCGTCTCGTCGAGATCGAGGCCGACATCGGCAGCGGTGTCGCGGGTCTGCACCTGATCGGAATGCTGGACACCGCGCTGAGCGAAGCCCGCGACCGGGTCCGCTCCGCCCTGGTCAACAGCCGGTACGCGTGGCCCGACGCCCGGATCACCGTCAGCCTGTTTCCCGCCAGCCTGCCCAAGCGGGGCAGCCTCTTCGACCTGGCGATCGCGATGGCCCTGCTCGCGGCGGCCGGATTCGTGCCCGCGGCCAGGGTCGCCGAGCCGTTCTTCCTGGGTGAGCTGGGGCTCGACGGCTCGGTGCGGCCGGTGAGGGGCGTTCTCCCCGCGGTGCTGGCGGCCGTCGCCGCGGGTGCCCGCACCGTCGTCGTCCCCGCGCGCAACGCCGCCGAGGCGGGTCTCGTGCCGGGCGTGACCGTGATCCCCGCGACCACCCTGGGCGCGCTGGTGAGCGGGCTGCGAAGCGGCGAGCCGCCGGGAGGCGTCCTGGACGGCGCCGGAGATCCCGGTCACCGGGCCGCGCGCCCGCTTCCGTCGGGATGTCCCGACGAGGCCGTCCCCGGGCACGACCTGGGAGACAGTGCCGCCGGTGGCGCCGAGGACGGTCCCGACCTGGGAGACGTCGCCGGGCAACCCGTCGCCCGCCGCGCGCTGGAGGTCTGCGCCGCCGGTGGTCACAACCTCTGGATGCTCGGTCCTCCCGGCACCGGCAAGACCATGCTCGCCGAGCGGCTGCCGACCCTGCTGCCGGCCCTGGAGTGGGATCAGGCCCTGGAGGTGACCGCCATACACTCGGTCGCCGGAGTGCTGCCCAGGGACCGCCCGCTGCTGGTCCGCCCGCCGTTCGTGGCGCCACACCACACCGCGACCGTCGCGTCCGTCATCGGTGGGGGCAGCGGGATGATCCGCCCTGGTGCGGTCTCGCTGGCCCACCGGGGAGTGCTCTTTCTCGATGAGGCCCCCGAGTTCTCGACGACCGTTCTCGACGCGCTCAGGCAGCCGCTCGAATCGGGCCGGGTGACGGTCTCCAGGGCGCTGGGGGCGGTGACCTTTCCCGCCAGGTTCGCGCTGGTGCTGGCGGCCAACAGGTGCCCGTGCGCGCGGCCCTCCACCCCCAAGGATCCGTGCGCGTGCGCTCCCGCCGCCCGCCGTCGCTATCTCGCCAGGCTCTCCGGCCCGCTGCTCGACCGGGTGGACGTCAAGGTCAGCCTCTTCAGGTCGACCCGGCGTGAACTCCTCGCCGACCGCCGCTTCATCGAGCCCAGCAGGGTGGTGGCGGAGCGGGTGCTGCTCGCCCGTGAGCGCGCCGCCAAGCGGTTCGCGAACACACCGTGGCGCTGCAACGCGGAGATGCCCGCCCGCGCCCTCCATGCCGAATACCGGCCGCCGCCCGCGGCGATGTCACCGCTGCTCCGGCATCTCGACAGCGGCCTGCTGAGCGCCCGGGGTCTTGACCGGATCATCAAACTGGCCTGGACCCTGGCCGATCTCGCCGGCAAGGACCGGCCGGAGCCGCACGAGACCAACTCCGCCCTCGGGCTGTGGCTGGGGGAGGAACGTTGAACGACAGGCTCGCGCGGCTCACCCTGATGCGCCTGGCCGAACCGGGTGACACCGCGATGGGCGCGCTCGTCGCCCTACGCGGTCCACAGGCCGCCGTCGCCCTGGTCCGGGAGGGCGCCGCGGACGCGGATTTCACCCGATGGTTCGCCGACACCCACGGCCGCCCGGCTGGAGGCCCCGGTCCCTGCGACGGGGGCTCCGGTCCGTACGGCGGGAATCTGTACGACAGGGGCCCGGACCGGCGTGGGGGAGGGGCCGGCGCGTCCGATGGTGTCTCAGCCGGTGCCGCAGGGGCGGGCGGTGGCAGGAGGGCCGGGTGGGACGGACGGCTCGCGGGCAGGTTCGACCGGATGGTCGCGTCCTGGGCGGCCCGGCTGAAGACGGCCGACCCCGGGCGTGATCTGGCCGAGGGCGAGCGGATAGGCGCCAGGCTGGTGATTCCCGGCGACGCCGAGTGGCCGAGCCAGCTGGATGACCTGGGAGACTCCCGGCCCCATGCGCTCTGGCTGCACGGCGACGCCGACCTGCGATTCTCCTGCCTCAGGTCCGTCGCGGTCGTCGGTTCCCGGGCCGCCACGCCATACGGCACGCACGTGGCGGCGGAGCTCGGGGCGGGGCTGAGCGAGAGGGGATGGGGGGTCGTCTCCGGCGGCGCCTACGGCATCGACGGTGCCGCCCACCGCGGTGCGCTCGCCGGTGAGGCGCCGACGGTCGTCGTGCTCGCCTGTGGCGCCGACGTCGCCTATCCCAGCGCGCACCAGCAACTGTTCGCGGCCGTTCGGGCGCAGGGAGTGCTGGTCAGCGAATGTCCCATGGGCGCGCACCCGACCCGGCCGAGGTTTCTGGTCAGGAACCGGCTCATCGCGGCCCTGTCACGGAGCACCGTGGTCGTCGAGGCCGCCGTGCGCAGCGGGGCGCTCAACACCGCCGGGCACGCGGTCGCGCTCAACCGGCAGCTGGCCGCGGTGCCGGGCCCGGTGACCTCGGATGCTTCGGCGGGGTGCCATCGGCTGATCCGCCAGGGCAAAGCCGTCTGCGTCACCGGTGCCGAGGAGGTGATCGAGCTCGCCGGAACGATGGGCATCGACCTGGCCCCAGAGGCGCGCGGGCCGGTGCTCCCCCGTGACCGGCTCGACCCGGAGAGCAGGAAGGTCGTCGAGGCCATGCCCACCCGGATCGGCATGGGGCCGGCGACGATAGCCGTCGCCGCGGGCGTCGACCTGGAGACCGTGCTCTCCTGCCTCGGCGGCCTGGCCGCCGCGGGCTACGTCGAGCGTGTCTCTCAGGGCTGGCGTCTCCGCGCCGATCGTCCTTTCGGTGGATAGCCTTTTCCCCGGGCAGGGAGGCGGGAGGTCTGCCCGGGGAAAAGGCCGCCTCGGCATCCGTCAGGGACGAGCACCGGCGTGCCCATCGGCGATCACCGCTGCGCGGGACGGCCGGCGAGATCCCGGCCGGGCCACAGGGGGAGCAGGCGGACCTGGCCGTGACCGAGGAGGAGCAGGGGGTCGAGATAGGCGCGGTCGCGGAGCAGCCCCCAGTGCAGGCAGGCGGTGGGGCAGTGCCCGGGGACGTCCTGGAGGACGCCGATCACCTCGCCGGTGGCCACCGCCCGCCCGCGTCCCACCGAGGGCTGGACGGGCAGGTAGGTCGTCCGCAGGCCGCCGGAGTGGAGCACGGTCACCACTCCACGGTCCGCGAGCGGGCCCGCGTAGCCGACCGTTCCGGCTCCCGCGGCACGCACCTCGGCTCCGGGCGACGCGGCGAGGTCGGTGCCCCTGTGGCCGGCCAGCCACGGCTGCGCCGGTGGCGCGAACCCCCTGAGCACCCGTGGTCGCCCGGCGAGCGGCCATCCCCAGAGTGGAGAGGGGGCGGGCGCCTCGCCCGGACGCGTCGCCCCCGCCATGCCGAGTGCGGCCCCGCGGCCGGTTTCTCCGCCGGGGGATGCGAGAGGGGTCGCGTGGTGGGCGCCGGCTGCCGGAGTGGCCAGGATCAGCGAGCAGAGCACGGCTCGCAGTCCGATGGCGGAGAAGGGTCTCATGCCTGCGAGCATGCGGACCAGCGGTGCGGCGGATATGGGCCGAACTGGATTCTGTGGATAGGCGGCCGAAGGTGTGGAGGGATCGCGTGACCGGAGAACGTATTCGCGAGCTGGCGGCCGAGGCGGGGGTCGAGCTGCCGCCGGTACGGGTGACCGGGGATGATCCGGTGCTGCCTTCCGTCTTCCGGGTGGGCGCCGCCGCCGCCGTCGCCGTCGGAGCCGCCACCGCGGCGGCCGCGGCGCTCGGGGGAGGCGGGCGTGAGGCGGCGGTGGACGTACGGGAGGCGGCAGCGGCCTTCAGGGACGAGCGTCACTTCAGGATCGACGGAGTCGCCGGGGAGCTGTGGGCCCCTCTCTCGGGTGACTACCGCGCCGCCGATGGCTGGGTCCGGTTGCACTGCAACTTCGATCACCACCGGGACGCGGCTCTCGCGGCGCTGGGACTTCCCCCGGCCGCGGGCAGGGACGCCGTCGTGCGCGCCTGCGCCGGCCGGGCCGCCGTCGAGGTCGAGGAGTCGGTGACGGCCGCGGGAGGATGCGCCGCGGCCATGCGCAGCCGTGCCGAATGGCGCGAGCACCCCCAGGCCCGCCAGGTCGCCAGGTCGCCGCTCGTCGGCCTGACCCGGTTCGGAGACTCCGGCGGTGGGCGGACCCGTGCCCCGAGGAGGGGAGGAGGGCGGCCGCTGGACGGGGTTCGGGTGCTCGACCTGACCAGGGTGATCGCGGGGCCGGTGGCGACACGCACGCTGGCGGCCCACGGCGCCCAGGTGCTCAGAGTGGGCGCCGGGCACCTTCCCGAGGTGCCGGGGCTGGTGATCGGCACCGCGTTCGGCAAGCGGTCCTGTCACCTCGACCTGAGGACGACGGCCGGGAGCGCCGCGCTACGCGACCTGGTGGCCGGGGCGGACGTGCTCGTGCAGTCCTACCGGCCGGGGGCTCTCCAATCGCTGGGGTTCGGCCCCGGGGAACTGGCGGCGATCAGGCCGGGGATCGTCTGCGTGGACGTCTCGGCGTACGGGGGACGCGGGCCGTGGGCGCTCCGGCGCGGGTTCGACAGCCTGGTGCAGATGGCGTGCGGCATCGCGCACGAGGGTGGTGACGGATCGCGGCCGCATCCGCTTCCCGCCCAGGTCCTCGACCACGCCACCGGCTACCTGGCCGCTTTCGGGGCGATGGCCGCCCTGCTCCGCCGGTCCGCCGAGGGAGGCTCCTGGAGGGTTGAGCTCTCCCTGGCGGGGACCGCGCGATGGCTGGACGGCCTCGGCCGGATCGACGGCGCGGCCACCCCGGAGCCGGACGTCACCGATCTGATCGAGGAGATGGACAGCGCCTTCGGCCGCCTGACCTATCTCCGGCCCCCCGGCACCGTCGGCGGCGTCTCGCCGTACTGGTCGAGCCCGCCTCCGGAGAACGGCGAGCACCCGCCCGCCTGGTGGTGAGGTGGCCGCGCGGGGCATCGCGATCACCGTGTCGAAGTGCCGGCGGAGTGGCGGAGTGGGGAGAGGCCGATCCAGGCGATCGTGGTCAGCACCCCGGCCGCGGAGATCCACAGCACCGGGCGGAGCCCCAGCAGCTCGCCGAGCAGGCCACCGGCCAGGCTGCCGAGGGTGAGGACGCCCTGGATCATGAAGGACATCGTGGCGTTGACCCGGCCGCGCAGTTCGGCGGGGGTCTCGCGCAGGGTGATGGCGCCCATGCAGACGGAGAAGGCCACGATGGCCATGCCGGAGGTCACCGCGGTGGCGGACATGAGCAGGAGGCTGCGCCACGCCGGGCCGCCGGCGAGCGCCGCGACCGCGTAGTCGACGGGGAAGAGCAGGGTGGCGCAGAGCAGCATCCGGTTCTCACCGAACCGTCTGGTCAGGCGTGGCACCACGGCGGCACCGAGCAGGCCGCCGATGCCGAAGCAGGCGGTGATCGCGCCGACCAGGCCCCCGGGCAGGTCGAGCACGTTGAGCGCGTAGATCACGAACAGCGCCATGTACACGCCGCCGAAGAAGTTGATCGTCACCCCGCTGCCGCAGAGCGCGCGGAGCGCCGGGTGCCGGGCCACGGTGCCCAGGCCCTCGCGGATCTCGGTCCACATGCCGCGCGGGGGAGCGGGGGTGTGGGTTTCCGGCGCGGTGATCCTCCGGATCAGGAACGCCGAGAGCAGGAAGGACAGCGCGTCGACCAGGATCGCGAACGGCGCGGTGATCAGCTGGACGAGCAGCCCGGCGAGGCCGGGGCCGCCGACGCTCGCCACGGCGAAGGCCGACTGGAAACCCGCGAGCGCCTCGGTCCGCTGACTCTCGTGGACCACGGTGGCCAGGTGCGGGAAGTTGACCGCCCTGAAGATCACTGAGCAGGTGCCGACCACGAACGCCACCGCGATCAGCCACGGCACGGTCAGCAGCCCGGTGATCCAGGCCGCCGGGACGGTGGCCATGGCGGCGGCCGAGACCAGGTCGCAGGCGATCATGACCGGCCGGTGCCGCCTCAGCCGGTCGGCGAGGGCGCCCGCCTGGAGGCCGATCAGCAGGTAGGGCAGCGAGGTCACGGCGGTGAGCACGCCCATCTGGGTGGGGGAGGCGCCGAGCAGGACGGCGGCGGTGAGCGGCACCGCCAGCCGGGAGACCTCGGCGCCGGTCTCGGTGACGGCACGGGCGGAGAGCAGGAGCCGGTAGTCGCGCTGCCTCCTGAGCGGCACCGGCTGGAACACGGAGGTCACGTCGCCCTCCGGAAACTGTGAAGGGAATGCTTCATAATTGTGAAGGTAGTCCTTCATAGTTATGAAGGCAATGTTTCATATTTGGAGTGGGTACGGTCTGCACATGACCGAGGTACGGAAGCACAGGTTCCTCACCGATCCCATGGCGATGCGCGCGCTGGCCCACCCCGCGCGGCTCGCGATCCTGAACCGGCTCCACGCCGAGGGGCCCTGCACCGCGACCGAGGTCGCCGAGGTCGTCGGGGTCACACCGAGCGCGGCCAGCTACCACCTGCGCATGCTCGCCAAGTACGGCTTCGTCGAGGACGCGCCCGCGCGCGGCGACGGCAGGGAGCGGCTGTGGCGCTCCAGCCCCGTAGGCATGAGCGTCAATCGTGACCCGGAGGACAGTCCGGATGTGCGCAGTGCCAAGGACTTCCTGATCAAGGCCCTACGGGACCAGGCGGCGGACGAGGTGACCCGGGCCATGGAGAACCTGGAGCGGGAGTCCCGGGAGTGGCGCGAGGCCACGGTGTTCAACCGCGCGGTCCTGCTGGTCGACGCCGATGAGCTGAGGCGGCTGAACGAGCAGATCGATGAGCTGCTCGCCCCCTACAAGACCACTGTCAGAGACCGGGCGGACGCTCCGTCCGGGGCTCGGATCGCCGAGGCGCAGATCAATCTCTTTCCTCGGGCTCGACGCCGGCCACACGGCCTCCCCCGTGACGCGTAAGGGGCGCTTGACGACCGAAGGTCAGGGAGAGGCCCGGTTACGGGTACAATTTTTGGTGGCCCATTCGTCATGGGCCGACTTCGCATGCCTCGTCAAGAGCCAAGATCCCTCGGTCCGGGTGAGAGCCCGGCTGGATCCGGTTCGGGGCATCAGGGCGACAGCCGCAGGTTGTCGCGGCCAACCGAGAACAGCGCCCAGAGATGGGCGCCCCGATCTGGAGGACAATCAATGTCCACCCCCGTCGTCACCATGCGACAGCTGCTCGAAAGCGGCGTGCACTTCGGCCACCAGACCCGTCGCTGGAACCCGAAGATGAAGCGCTTCATCTTCACCGAGCGCAACGGCATCTACATCATCGACCTGCAGAAGTCGCTGGCCTTCATCGACAGGGCCTACGACTTCGTCAAGGAGACCGTCGCGCACGGCGGCACGATCATGTTCATCGGCACGAAGAAGCAGGCCCAGGAGGCCATCGCCGAGCAGGCCGCCCGCGTCGGCATGCCGTACGTCAACCAGCGCTGGCTGGGCGGCATGCTCACCAACTTCTCCACCGTGCACAAGAGGCTCCAGCGCCTGAAGGAGCTGGAGGAGCTCGACTTCGACAACGTGGCCGCCTCGGGGCTCACGAAGAAGGAGCTCCTCATGCGCCGTCGTGAGAAGGAGAAGCTCGAGCGCACCCTCGGCGGCATCCGGGACATGTCCCGGATTCCCAGCGCCGTGTGGGTCGTCGACACCAAGAAGGAGCACATCGGGATCAGCGAGGCTCGCAAGCTTCACATCCCGGTCGTGGCCATCCTCGACACCAACTGTGACCCCGACGAGGTCGACTACCCGATCCCGGGTAACGACGACGCCATCCGCGCCGTCGGCCTGCTGACCCGCGTCGTCGCCGACGCCGTCGCCGCCGGTCTCATGGCCCGCGCCGGTGCGGGCCGTGGTGGCGACGACAAGCCGGCCGTCGCCGGTGGCGCCGAGCCGCTGGCCGAGTGGGAGCAGGAGCTGCTGGCCGGTGGCGCCGAGAGCGCCCCGGCCGCCGAGGCCGAGGCCGAGGTCGTGGAGGCCCCTGCCGAGACCGAGGCCGCGGAGGCTTCCGCCGAGGCCGAGACCGTCGAGGCTGAGACCGCCGAGACCGCCGAGAAGCAGGCCTAGGTCATCTCCGTACGGCCTGGCCGTACGACCCGCAAGACCCTTCCGGGTGGGTGCCGCTCAGTCGGGGGCACCCACCCGATCCACGACGATTCCCACGAGGAAAAGACAATGGCTTCCGTGAACATGGCCGACGTCAAGCGGCTTCGTGAGCTGACCGCCGCCGGCATGATGGACTGCAAGAAGGCTCTTGAGGAGTCCGAGGGCGACTTCGACCGCGCGGTCGAGCTCCTCCGTCTCAAGGGTGCCAAGGATGTCGGCAAGCGTGAGGCTCGCACCGCCTCCAACGGCCTGGTCGCCCTGGAGCAGGACAGCGACTCGGCCGCCGCGCTGCTGGAGCTCAACTGCGAGACCGACTTCGTCGCCAAGGGCGAGCGTTTCCAGGAGCTCGCGGCCCAGGTGGTCAAGCACGTCCTGGCTTCCAGGCCGACCGACGTGCCCTCGCTGCTCGAGTCCGAGCTCGACGGCAAGAGCGTCAAGACGCACCTCGACGAGGCCAACGCCGCGCTCGGCGAGAAGATCGAGATCCGCCGGTTCGCCGTGCTCGAGGGCGGTTTCATCGGCTCCTACATGCACAAGACCGACCCCCAGCTTCCCCCGGCGGTCGGCGTGCTCGTGCAGCTCGACACCCCGAACGCCGGTGTCGCCAAGGACATCGCGCAGCACGCTGCCGCGATGGCCCCGAAGTACCTCAGCCCCGCCGAGGTCCCGGCCGACGTCATCGAGAAGGAGCGCGCGCTCTTCGAGGAGATGACCCGCGAGGAGGGCAAGCCCGAGGCAGCCATCGGCAAGATCGTCGATGGTCGCATCAACGGCTGGTACAAGGACTTCACCCTTCTTGAGCAGTCCTTCGTCAAGGACAACAAGAAGTCCGTCGCGAAGTTCGCGGACGAGAATGGTGTCAAGGTCCAGGCCTTCATCCGCTTCAAGGTTGGCCAGGCCTAATTCCAGACACCCGCTCTTTACGCAGAGCACCAAACGAGGAGGCCGCCGCCGTGCAGGAGAATCCAGGACCCGCCACGTCGGCGGTTTCTTCGTACTCGGACCCGCTTCGCTGGAAGCGGGTGATGTTGAAGCTGTCCGGCGAGGCGTTCGCCGGCGGCGAGCCGCTGGGCATCGACCCGGCGGTCGTGGGTCACCTCGCGGACTCGATCGCCGAGGCCGTCCGAGGTGGCGTCCAGGTCTCGGTGGTCGTGGGCGGCGGCAACATGTTCCGGGGTGCCGCCCTCTCCGAGCGCGGCATGGACCGGGCGAGGGCCGACTACATGGGCATGCTCGGTACGGTCATCAACTGCCTGGCCCTCCAGGACTTCCTGGAGAAGCGGGGTGTCGACACCCGCGTCCAGACGGCCATCACCATGCAGCAGGTCGCCGAGCCGTTCCTGCCCCGCCGTGCCATCCGTCACCTGGAGAAGGGCCGAGTGGTCATCTTCGGGGCGGGGCTCGGCTCGCCGTTCTTCTCCACCGACACCTGCGCCGCGCAGCGAGCGCTGGAGATCGGCGCCGAGGCTCTGCTCAAGGGCACCCAGGTGGACGGCGTCTACGACGCCGACCCTCGTAAGAACCCCGATGCCGTCCGGTTCGACCACCTCGAATATGGTGAGGTGCTGACCCGCGGACTGGGAGTCATGGACGCCACCGCCATCAGTCTGTGCATGGACAACAACCTTCCCATCGTGGTCTTCGACCTCATGGGTGAGGGCAACATCCTGCGGGCCGTGCGCGGTGAGAAGATCGGCACGCTGGTAAGTCCGGCACGTTAGGGAGCGAGCCCGACGTAGCGAGCGGAGTGGTGCGCGAGGTAGGAGCGTGCCGCGAAGTGAGTGAGGAGTGGTGAGTGACCAGGAGACAGGGAGCGAGCCCGACGTAGCGAGCGGAGTGGTGCGCGAGGTAGGAGCGTGCCGCGAAGTGAGCGAGGATGGTGAGTGACCGAGAAGACAGGGAGCCGCTGTGATCGACGATACTCTCCTCGAAGCCGAGGAAAAGATGGACAAGGCCGTGTCGGTGGCGAAGGAAGACTTCGCAGGCATCCGCACCGGTCGGGTCACCCCGTCGATGTTCAACAAGATCAGCGCTGAGTACTACGGGACGCCCACCCCCATTCAGCAGCTTGCCTCGTTCCACGTGCCCGAGGCGCGCATGGTCATCATCCAGCCTTTTGACAAGAGCTCGATGGCCGCGATCGAGAAGGCGATCCGCAACTCGGACCTCGGTGTGAACCCTGGTAACGACGGAGCGGTGATTCGGGTGGCCTTCCCCGAGCTGTCGGAGGAGCGCCGCAAGGAGTACATCAAGGTCGCCAGGAACAAGGCGGAGCACTCCAAGGTCTCCATCCGTAACATTCGTCGTAATGCCAAGGAGATCCTGGACAAGCTGGTCAAGGATGGCGAGGCCGGTGAGGATGAGGTACGCCGGGCGGAGAAGGAGCTTGACGACCTCACCCAGAAGCATGTCGCCAAGATTGACGAGTTGCTCAAGCACAAGGAATCCGAGCTGCTTGAGGTTTGATCCATGGTCCTTGTCCCGCGCGGGCGCTCCGTGCGGGACAAGGATTTTGTGTATGTATGAAAGTAGGACCCCCTGTGGAACCCGTGGCGGGCAGTAGCCGTACCGGCCGGAATCTTCCCGTTGCGGTGGCGGTAGGTCTCGCCCTGGCGGTGGCGGTCATCGGCTCCCTCTACTACGTAAAGGAGCTCTTCCTTGTCGTGGTGATCGCGGCGGTGGGCGTCGGAGTGACGGAGCTGGTCAGGTCGTTCGAGACCAGGGACATCAGGATCCCGCTGATCCCGGTTCTGGCCGGCATGGCCGCCATGCTGACCGGCGCCTACTGGGGCGGGCCCGCCTGGCTGGTCGGCGTCTTCGCGATGACCGTGCTGGTGTTGATGATCTGGCGGATGTTCCTGGGCACCGAGAACTACGTCCGTGACATCACCGCGACCATCCTGGTCGTCGTCTACCCATCCTTGCTCGCCGGGTTCGTGGCACTGCTTCTCGCCCACCCGACCAAGGGTGCGGACCTGGTGGTCGTCTTCATCGCCACCACGGTCGCGAGCGACATCGGTGGATATTTCGCTGGGATATCCCTTGGCAGGCACAAGATGTCCCCGACGATCAGTCCGAAGAAGACCTGGGAGGGCTTCGCCGGGTCGGCACTGGCCTGCATGGCCGTGGGCGGCTGGCTGGTGGCGTGGCTGCTGAAGGACGACATCTGGAAGGGTGTCCTCATCGGCGCGGTCGTGGTGGTCTTCGCCACCCTCGGTGACCTGGTCGAGTCGGTGATCAAGCGCGACCTCGGCGTCAAGGACATGAGCAGCGTGCTCCCCGGCCACGGTGGCATGATGGACCGCCTCGACTCCCTCGTCGTGGCGCTGATTCCGGTCTGGGTGCTGTTCACCCTGCTGCTGTGAAGAGGCTCATCTCGTCCCGGTGAGCCGGGTCGCCGACAGGTGCGGAAGCACCGCCCGGTAGCCCTCGGCCGAGACCAGGTTCAGCTCGTCCGGCGTGATCGGGATGAGCCAGAGCCACTGGACGGAGTCCCCGCCGAAGGAGAAGCCCGACAGGTCGGGCAGCCCCGGCAGCCCGGTCAGCATCATGACCCCGCCGTAGGCGGAGCCGAGCGGGAAGGTCTCCGGCCGGTGGTACCACCTGGCGGTGTGGCCGTGGCCCAGCCAGGTGACCGAGTGCCAGGGGTACTGTCCCAGCCACAGGAAGAGCCGGGCCGCGTCACGGGCGTCGCCGGGGGAGGCGACGGCGAGCTCCACCCGGGCATAGGCGTCGGGCCGGTCGATGTACTGCTCGACGGTGGGCATCCGCTGGCAGCTCATCCCGACGGTGGACAGGATCGTGTACTCCCTGCCCCGCTCCGGCGGTCGCTCGGTGATGCCCACCGTGGGCATCCGCTCGCCCCCGGCGTCCCAGAACCGGCCCGCGGTGCCGACCCTGCGGTCCAGATGGCCCATCACGAACTGCTGGAACGACGCCCAGGCGCCGTCGCCGCCCCGCCACTCCCAGTAGGCGCGGGCCTTGGCGATCCGGGAGGCCAGGCCGTCATGGGCCTCCTCCAGTGACCAGGCGAGCGGGGACTCGCCCAGCGCGTCGCGGCAGTAGCCGGGCATTCCCCGGTGCATGTCCGCCCAGCCGGGAATGACCGCGAGCAGCTCTTCGTTCTCGTACAGGGCGACGCCGTCGCCCTCCTCGAACCACAGCGCCCGCAGCGTGCCCAGGGGGCCTCTGCCGTCAGGGTGCCGGGTGTTCGCCCGGGGAGCGGTCGGCGGGAGTGCGGAGTCCAGACGGTCCTGGTCGAGCCCCTCGGGAGCGGGGCCGTGATTGGCCAGCCAGACGGCTCCGTGCACCTCCCCCTGCGATCCGCACAGGTAAGCTACCGAGGAAGTCTCGTCGCGTTCGACCACCAGGGTGCGGCTCCGGTAGGGATTGACGTCGGTGAGCACGACCTCGACGCCGTCTCCCCGCTCTCCTGTGGGGCGGTTTGTCGCCATACCTCCGGACTCTAGATTACGGTCGGGCACCGCTTCGAGTATTCGCGTAACCGTCGAGAGAAGGCATTGGACGTGTCGACTGCCAGTCCGTCCGGGACCCCCGTACCCGGCCAGCTCACCTTTGTGGCGCCGCGCCGGGCCAAGCCCGCCCGCCACCTGGCCGACCTGACCATGGCCGAGCGCCGGGCGGCGGTCGCCGAGCTGGGCGAGAAGCCGTTCCGTGCCGACCAGCTCTCCCGGCACTACTTCGAGAAGCTCAACGGCGACCCCGCGCTGATGACGGATCTTCCGGCCGCCGCCAGGGAGAAGTTCGCCGCCGCGTTCTTTCCCAGCCTGCTGACCTCCGTCCGGGAGATGACCACCGACGCCGGCACCACCCGTAAGACGCTGTGGCGGCTCTTCGACGGCGCGCTGGTCGAGTCGGTCCTGATGCGCTACAGCGATCGCACGACCATGTGCGTGTCCTCGCAGGCGGGCTGTGGCATGAACTGCCCGTTCTGCGCCACCGGACAGGCGGGCCTGACCCGCAACATGACCACCGCCGAGATCGTCGAGCAGGTCGTCGCCGGAGCGCGGGCGCTGGCCGCCGGTGAGGTTCCCGGCGGTCCCGGGCGGGTCAGCAACGTGGTCTTCATGGGCATGGGCGAGCCGCTGGCCAACTACAAGGCCGTGGTCGGCGCCGTCCGCCGCATGGTCGAGCCCGCGCCCGACGGCCTGGGCATCTCCGCCAGGGGCATCACCGTCTCCACGGTCGGCCTGGTTCCGGCGATCGGCAAGCTCGCCGGGGAGGGGCTGCCGGTGACGCTGGCGCTCTCGCTGCACGCTCCCGACGACGAGCTCCGCGACACCTTGGTGCCGATCAACACCCGGTGGAAGGTCGCCGAGGTCCTCGACGCGGCCTGGGACTACGCGGCCAGGACCAAGCGCCGGGTCTCCATCGAGTACGCGCTGATCAAGGACATCAACGACCAGGAGTGGCGGGCCGACCTGCTCGGCAAGCTGATCAAGAACAAGCTCGTGCATGTCAACCTGATCCCGCTCAACCCGACCCCGGGTTCCAAGTGGACCGCCTCCCGGCCCCAGGACGAGCGGGCCTTCGTCCGGCGCCTGGAGTTCCACGGTGTGCCGGTGACGGTCCGCGACACCCGCGGCCGCGAGATCGACGGCGCCTGCGGCCAGCTCGCCGCCGCCGAGTAACCCCCTTTTCCTTACGGCTGCGCCCCCGAGGCGCCGACCGCCGCCCGGCGCACTCCCGCCGGGCGGCGCTCCTCTCCCGTCCGCGCTCCCCGCCGCATCGTCGTCCGGCGCGGCGCGGCTCGTCCGGACGTGGTGACGGCCATGTCGATCCGGTCAGCGCATCGCCGCGCTGCCCGGCCTGATCCGGATGGATCCCCACCCCGCCCGGCATGTCCACGCTCGATGTCACGTCACGCATGCGGTCACGGCCTATCCGGACCAAGCGTCGAGAAAGGCATGCCGCCAAACGCCACGAGTCGAAGCTCGGTAGTCGTTCAGGGGTTCAGGCGGCGGATGCGCGCGTACAGGACGAGACTTGCGGCGGTCCAGAAGAGGGTGGCGGCGGAGACGGGGAGCAGGATCTCGTCGAGCAGGCCGGCGTTGGCGGCGCGCATCCAAGGCATGATCGGCACTGAGAGGTGGCCCACGGGGGTGAGGCTGATCAGCAGCAGGGCGAGGTAGCCGCCGAAGAGGGCGAGCATCGAGACGGCGGGGGAGGCCAGGATCGATCGGCTGGTCAGCGCGCCCAGCGCGGTCCCGGCGCTCACGCCGAGCGCGTGCAGCGCGATACCGCTTGCCAGGTCGGCGGGTGCGGGCATGGCGGCGAAGCCGTGGATCAGCGGGAGCCCGATCGCGATCGTCGCCATACCGAGGTTGACGGTCAGCGCGGCGAGCAGCCCGGCCCCGATCTCGCGGCCCGGCCGTCCGGCCGCCGTCATGGAGATCAGCCGTTGCGTCGGGGGCTCGGTGTCGAGCAGTCCCCGGGCGGCCCAGGCGAAGACGAGGATCAGCAGTCCGGCCGAGTCGGCGTAGGCGGACAGCTCCTTGCCGGGCGGGGTCAGCGTGGAGTAGAAGATGGCCAGCATCATCAGGAGCCCGATCATCGGCTGGAACAGCCGGTGCGATCGGGCGTAGGCGGCGAGCTTGAAACGTACGAGGTGGATCATGATGACCGCCTGGTGAGGTAGCCGTCGGCGCGGAGCTTCTGCTCGACCTCGTCGGCGTCGTCCACGTCCACGATCACCTCGATGACCATCTGCCGGGACGATCCTTCCGAGGCGTCCCGGGGAACCAGGGGAAGCGGTCGCGGTTCTTCGTAGGTGTCTCGGGGGGAGAGAACGGGCTGGGAGGGGGCGTCGGGGCCGGGTGTGGAAAGCGCTGAGGGCTCGTGGGTGCCGACGGTGACGTTGCCGTCCGCGACGAGCCAGTGCTCGGCGCCGGGGAAGTCCTGGAGTTGCTTCTGGTGGTCGCTGACCACGACCGTCCCGCCGCGTGCGGCGATCTCTTCGATGATCACGGGAAGTTCGGTGCGGGTCTGCTCGTCGAGCCCGGCGAAGGGCTCGTCCAGGATCAGCAGGTCCGGCGGGGCCAGCAGCGACTGGATGAGTCCGATCTTCTGCGCGCTGCCCTTGGACAGGTCGTCGAGTGGCTGGTCCAGCAGGTGGGTCGCGTTCAGGCGTCCCGCCAGGTCCCCGGCGGCGGAGGTGGCGGAGATGCCCCGGATTCTGGACATGTGGGTCAGGTAGGCGGCGACGGTGAACGGCTGGTCCACCGGGAACACGTCGGGGGCGTAGCCGACGACGTCGGGCCGGTCGGTGATCGAGCCCCGGGACGGGGGGACGAACCCCGCCATCAGGCGCAGCAGCGTCGACTTTCCTGCGCCGTTGCGGCCGGTGACCTCGATGACGGAGCCGGGACGGAGCGTGAGCTCGACATCCCGCAGGATCCAGGGGCTGCGCCGCGAGTATCGGAAGGACAGCATGGAGAGCCGCATAAGCCGCAACCATACCGCGATCATCCGCCGGACCCGGTTGATGGAGCGGATGGCGCCCGGGTCAACGGTGATCCACTGCGGGTCTGCGTAGGCGCTGCCCCAGCGGGTGGCCGCGTTGCCGTCCACCGCGTTCGCCGCGACGTGCGCGCTGCCGCTCTCCACGCTGGAGGTCGTGACCGGCTTGCCCCGCGTCCGCGTCCTCCGTGGCGACCGTCGTGAAGCCTCCTGCCGCGCCGAGCCGCTGGATGGCGGACGAGCCAGCGAAAGCGGAAATAGGTCGTGGGTGTTACGTGCGATTCACGCATGATGATCTTGATACATCGGATGTATGTATTTGCGGCACTCGGTAATCTCTGGCCGGGATGGACAAAATACGGCCTGGTCAGCGACTTGCCGCGAGTATCTGGCCGGTTTTTCCTATCCAAGGGGGATATTTCACGTCTTGACGTATCTAGACATCCGATGTTAACTACGGCTGACAGGTCCGATCTACCAACTGTGAAGCAGGGGTCCACTTTGTGGTGGCAGTCGTCCCGGTGACGGATCTGCACCTACGGGGAGGTCAAGGATCCGCCACCGGTCGCCGATTGCCGGCGGCGGCTCACCGACTCCCGGCGTGCTCCCCCCTGCAGCACGTCACCCGCTCACCGGAACGTCCCGCCCAAGCGACCCGCTCTCACCCAGCGGAGGCGTCGGCACGTAGGTGGGTGAGTCGCGCGCTTGGTCAAGACGGGGCGGCGTGGCCGCCGTCCCCGGTGGCGATTAAGGAAGATCATGTCGAGAAAACCAGTACGCCTCTTACTCGTGTGGTTCCTCGTGACATGCCTGGCCTCGGCCGGCATGGCCGCGCCGGCGTGGGCGGCACCGGGTGACACGGCCTTCGACCAGACGACCGGGGCTCTGAAGGTCGACTACGGGTCGTACCTGTCGAAGCACGACATCGTCTACAACCGCCCCAACACCAACCCGATCCAGGGCCTGACCGTCGGTAACGGCCGTACCGGGGCCATGGCCTGGAACCAGAACGGGCTGACGATGCAGGTGTCGGGGGTGGACCTGTCGCCGCAGTCGACCTACGCGGCGGGCCTGGCGAACCTCAGCACCAACCCGGCCATGGACACCGGGTACACGACCTTCCAGCAGCGACTGTCGCTGTACGACGGGACGCTGACCACCAAGTACGACTCCAACCGGACCGTGACCGTGATGGGGTCGCCGAACTCCGAGGTCATGGGCATCCACGTCGAGGACACCCGGGGCGGCGTGTCCAACGTGGCGTTCGACCTCAGCATGTGGGACCCGGCCACCGTCCAGAACATCGCGGACGTGCCCGACCTGAACACCTGGCGGACGATCTCCACCTTCTCCGACGCCGGGGTGGCCGGATTCAGCAGAGGCCAGACCGACGCAGGCGGCTTCGGCTACACCATGGCCGCCACCGTCGAGGGCGCGAACTTCACCACCCAGGTCGTGGACGGCAGGAGGGTACGGCTGAACATCACGCCCACCTCCAGCTACACGATCTGGTTCACCGCCGCCAGCCGGATCAACGCCCCCAACCGAGACTCGGTCGCCCAGGCTCGCAGCCAGCTCACCTCGGTCAAGAACACCGGCTACGCCAACACGTTCAACAACTACCGCAACTGGTGGCACGCGTTCTGGGCCAAGTCGTTCGTCCAGTACTCCAACTCCTCCCGCGACGCGGACTACATGGAGAACGTCTACTACCTCAGCACGTACATGATCGCCGCGGGCGGCTACGGCGACTACCCGCTGCACTTCATCAACGGTGTCTTCCGCGCCACGCAGGACAACTCCAAGTGGAGCAACGCCTACTGGTACTGGAACCAGCGAGACGTCTACAACTCCTTCCTGGCCTCCAACCACACCGACCTGATGAACACCTTCAACCGGCTCTACAGCCGTAACTACAACGCGCTGAAGTCGTACACGACGACGAGGTACGGGATCGACGCCCTGTGGGTGCCCGAGACCATGGGCTGGGACGGCAACGCGCGCGGCACGATCAACAGCGACTACACCAAGAACATCCTGACGACCGGCTACCAGGCCGCCCACAACATGTACCTGCAGTACCGCTACACCAACGACGCGAACTACCTGCGGGACGTGGCGTACCCGTACATGCGGGAGACCGCGAAGCTCTACAAGGGCCTGCTGTCCTTCGACGGGCCGACCGGCAAGTACTACATGGCCAACTCCAACTCCCACGAGACGTACTGGAACGTCCGCAACGCGATCACCGACCTGGCCGCGGTGCGCAGTATCTTCCCGCTGACGATCCAGGTCAGCCAGCAACTCGGTCTCGACAGCGGCCTGCGTGCCGACTGGCAGAACATCCTGAACAACCTGACCGCCTACTCCGTGGTCAACGGTGCCTACCAGCCGCACCAGCCGCCGATCTCACAGACGAGGAACAACGAGAACGTCGCCTCCGAGCTGATCTGGCCGTACAACATCACCGGCATCGGCTACCCCGACTACCAGACCGCGGTGAACACCTGGAACCAGCGGCCGTTCCCCTACGGCAACGTCTGGTCCAACGACGCGGTCCAGGCGGCCCGTCTCGGTCTCGGTGACCAGGCGTACCAGGGCATGAGGACGATGCTGCAGAAGTACCAGAACCACCCCAACGGCATGACCACCAACACCAACGGCGTCTTCGAGTATCTCGGCGTGCACCTGTCGGCGCTGAACGAGTCGCTCATGCAGAGCTACAACGACAAGATCAGGGTGTTCCCGGCGGCGCCGGGCGACTCCTCCTTCGTCGGCAAGTTCACCCTCCTGGCCAAGGACGGCTTCCAGGTCAGCTCCGAGCGCGAGGCCGGGGAGATCAAGTACGTCGGGCTCAGGAGCCTGCACGGCAAGCAGGCCACGGTGGTCAACCCCTGGGGCACCCAGCAGATCAGGGTGCGCCGCGCCTCCGACAACGCCGTCCTGACCACCGTCTCCGGTGGCGAGGTCTCCTTCGCCACCGCCGCCAACACCGTGTACGTCGTGGAGCGGACCGCCAAGCCGCTGAGCGGTTACGCCTCGACGACGCTGACCGGATCAGCCAACCAGGGCGTCAAGGCGCTGAGCGGCACCGCCTCCACCCTGGGTCTCCCGGGGGGTACGACCGGCACCGGGACGATCAGCCTGCGTTCCAAGGCCAACGGTCTCTACGTCACCGCCTCCAGCGGCTCGCCGCTGATCGCGAACGGGACGTCCAACGGGACGGCGCAGCAGTTCGACCGCGTCGATCTGGGCAACGGCAACGTGGGTCTCCGGGCGAAGATCAACAATCAGTTCGTGGCCGCCGAGGGCGCCGGAGCCCAGGCGCTGATCGCCAACCGCCCCTCCGCCGGGCCTTGGGAGACCTTCCAGCTCAGCACCAACCCGGACGGCTCGGTCAGCCTCAAGGCCCAGGTAAACGGCAAGTTCGTGTGCGCCGAGGGCGGCGGAGCCCAGGCGCTGATCGCCAACCGTGACGCGGTCGGCCCCTGGGAGCAGTTCGACCTGATAAATAACTAAATCAGCTGATTTTCCGGAAACCGAGTTCGGTGGGCTCGGTTTTCGCTGTTCCCGACGGTTACCCGATCTGTCGGGCCCGGCCGCTGTCGTCCTCGCGGGGTTATCCGACCTCGCCGGGCGCCGAGGCCGTTCCCGCGGGACTCGACACCCGCCGGAACGCCCGGATCCGCGCCCGCCCCTGACGTCTCGCTTTTATCCGGTGATCCCCTTCAGAATGGATGCGTCGGGTAAGGGCCAATCGGGGAGATGCGAAAGGATGCGGGGTTGAACCGCTTTCCACGGGTTCTCGGGGTGCGTACGGGATATGACCCCGATCAGGTGGATCTGCTGGTCCGCCGGATCGAGGGCACCCTCGGCAGGGGCACCCCGGAGGGGGAGCCGATCACCGCGGACGAGATCCGCGAGGCCCGTTTCCGCACGAAGCTCGGCGGCTACCACGAGATCGCCGTCGACTTCGCGCTGGAGGCCTTCATCGTGGCGATCGAGACCCGGCCCACCGGGGCGGACGGGCGGCCGATCGTTCCCGCGCGCCGGCAGCCCGTGCCCTGGCCGACCGCGCCCCAGGAACAGCAGTGGGCACAGCGCGCTGAACCGCCGCTCCGGGATCCGGGGGCCGCCGAGCGGGAACCGGCGGCCGTCGTCCGGGCCGTGTGGGAGCCGGTGGCCGGCGGGCTGCCGGAACCGCTCGGCGCCGATGAGATCGAGGAGCACGCCGTCCGGGTCGAGCGGGCCGCCTTCAGACCCGGACGGCTCGGCATGGGCTACAACGAGGACCAGGTCGACACCTTCCTCGACCGGATCGTGGCCACCCTGCGCGGCACCACCGACCAGCCCCTCACCCCCGATGACGTGCGCGGAGCGAGGTTCGCCACGGTGCTGCTGAGGCCGGGCTACGCGGTCGGCCAGGTCGACGAGTTCCTCGCCGACCTGGCGGGCGTCCTTGAGTCCCACCTCGGCCGTTGAGGTGTCAGTGGGTGCCCCAGGAGTAGGTCTGCTTGTGAAGCTTGAGGTAGACGAAGGTCTCGGTGGCGCGGACCGTGGGGATGGCCCGGATCTTGCCGAGGATCTCCAGGAGGTGCCGGTCGCTCTCGCAGACGACCTCGACCATGATGTCGAGCGACCCGGCGGTCAGCACCACGTAGTCGATCTCCTTTATGGCCGACAGCTCGTTGGCCACGATCTCCAGGTCGCCCTCGCACTTGATGCCGATCATGGCCTGGCGGGAGAAGCCCAGGGTCAACGGGTCGGTCACCGCGACGATCTGCATGACCCCCGCGTCGATCAGGCGCTGGACCCGCTGGCGTACCGCGGCCTCGGACAACCCCACGGCCTTGCCGATAGCGGCATAGGGCTTGCGCCCGTCCGCCTGTAGCTGTTCGATGATCTGCTTGGAGATCTCGTCGAGGACGACGGGGCCTGACCTGGCGTCGTTGTCGCGGCGTACCTTGGGCGGCGTCGTCATCCGCGCTCCCTGGCGTCATATTGCGGGGCTGTTTCCGGCGTGTTGCGGCTCCGATGCGACATGCTGTCGGTTTCGGGCCGTCTGTCAAGCGATTTCGTAGCAATTTGGTATCTTAACAACGAAATCCCTTGTCGTATGGTTCTTGCTCTGTAAGAGTCGCGACAACTCAGCCCCGATCCATAGGAGGCCGACGGTGACCACCCCGGTTGAGACCAGTGAGCTCCCCCGCCTGAGAAACTACGTCAACGGTGAGCTCGTGGAGGCTCGGAGCGGCCGGTTCTCCGACGTCATCGACCCCTGCACCGGAGAGATCTACCTTAGTGCTCCCATCTCCGGACAGGAGGACGTCGACGCCGCCTACGCCGCCGCCGCCGCCGCGTTCGAGTCGTGGAGTCAGGCCACTCCGGGCGAGCGCGCCAACCTGCTCCTGAAGGTGGCCGACGCGATCGAGGCGCGGGCCGAGGAGCTGAACGAGGCCGAGTGCCTCAACACCGGCAAGCCGCGCGCCCGGATGGCCGAGGACGAGACCCCGGTCGCCGCCGACCACTTCCGCTTCTTCGCCGGCGCCGCCCGCACGCTGGAGGGGCCGACCTCCGGTGAGTTCCTGGCCGAGCACACCTCGGTCATCAGGCACGAGCCGATCGGCGTGGTGGGCCAGGTGACGCCGTGGAACTACCCGATGATGATGGCGGTCTGGAAGATCGCCCCGGCGCTCGCCGCGGGTAACACCGTCGTGCTCAAGCCCTCCGACACCACTCCCGTCTCCACGGTCAAGCTGGCCGAGATCCTCGGCGAGGTCCTGCCGAAGGGTGTCTTCAACGTCGTCGTCGGCGACCGGGAGACCGGCGCGCTGGTCGTCGGCCACCCGACCGCGTCGATGGTCGCGATCACCGGTTCCGTCGGCGCCGGCATGGCCGTGGCCAAGAGCGCCGCCGAGGACCTCAAGCGGGTCCACCTGGAGCTGGGCGGCAAGGCGCCCGTCATCGTGTTCGACGACGTCAAGGACCTCAAGGCCGCCGCCGAGTCGATCGCCACCGCGGGCCTGTACAACGCCGGCCAGGACTGCACCGCGGCCTGCCGCGTGCTGGTCCACGAGGAGGCCCACGACGAGTTCGTCGCCGCGCTCACCGAGGCGGTGGCGAACACCGTGACGGGCGACCTCTCCGACACGGAGGCCCTGTACGGCCCGCTCAACAACGCCGAGCAGCTGGCCCGCGTCACCGGCTTCCTCGACCGGGTCCCCGGTCACGCCAAGGTCCTGACCGGCGGGAACCGGGTCGGTGAGCGGGGCTACTTCTTCGCCCCCACGCTCGTCGACGGCTTGAAGCAGGACGACGAGATGGTGCAGAACGAGGTGTTCGGGCCGGTCATCACGGTCCAGACCTTCTCCGACGAGGCGGACGCGGTGGCCAAGGCCAACGACGTCAGGTACGGCCTGTCGGGCTCGGTGTGGACCTCCGACCACGGCCGGGCGATGCGAGTGTCGAACCGTCTCGACTTTGGTGTCGTCTGGGTCAACACTCACATCCCATTCGTCTCAGAAATGCCACACGGAGGCTTCAAGCACTCCGGTTACGGCAAGGATTTGTCCGTTTTTGGACTGCACGACTACCTTCGCGTCAAGCACGTCATGCACTACATCGGCGAATAGCCGCGAACAGAGGGATAAGCCTGGCATGACCGAAATCCAGGTGGGTGCGGAGGCGGCCGACGCCGCCTCCCGCTCGCCCCAAATGCCCGCGATCGAACTTGATGGGGTCGTCAAGGAGTATGTCTCCCACGGCGAGGTCGTCCAGGCGGTCAAGGGTGTCACCCTGACGATCGCCGAGGGGGAGTTCTTCTCCCTCCTCGGCCCCTCGGGCTGCGGCAAGACCACCACCATGCGCATGATCGCCGGGTTTGAGGATCCGTCGCGGGGCAACGTGCGGCTGCACGGCCAGGATGTCACCGACGTCCCCCCCAACAAGCGCGACGTCAACATGGTCTTCCAGTCGTACGCCCTCTTCCCGCACATGAACGTCTGGGAGAACGTCGCCTTCGGCCTGCGGCGCAAGAAGGTGGCCGAGGCCGAGATCAAGCGCCGCGTCGGCGAGATCCTGGAGATCGTCGATCTCACCGGGCGTGAGAAGCGCCGCCCCCGTGAGATGTCCGGGGGCCAGCAGCAGCGGGTCGCCCTGGCGCGGGCCCTGGTCAACAACCCCCGCGCGCTCCTGCTGGACGAGCCGCTCGGCGCCCTCGACCTCAAGCTCCGCCAGGCCATGCAGATCGAGCTCAAGCGCATCCAGCGCGAGGTCGGCATCACCTTCGTGTACGTCACCCACGACCAGAGCGAGGCGCTCACCATGAGTGACCGCATCGCGGTCATGAACGACGGCATGGTCGAGCAGCTGGGCACTCCGAGAGAGATCTACGAGCGGCCGGCAACCGCCTTCGTGGCCGGATTCATCGGCACGTCCAACCTGCTCAACGGCACCGTCGACCGTCTCCAGTCCGGTTTCGCGGTGCTTAAGCTGGGCGATGAGGACCAGGTGCTCGCCGAAGGCGGATCGTTCACCGCCGGGGAGCCGATCGCGATCACGGTGCGCCCGGAGAAGATCAGTATTTCCACCGAGGAGCCCACCGGAGACCTCAGCGTTGTACGAGGCGTCGTCTCCGAGGTGGTCTACCTGGGGCTCTACAACTCCTACACGGTCGGCCTGGCCCAGGGGGCAGAGGTGACCGTCTTCCAGCAGAACGCACTCGACAGCACGAGTACGGCGGAGCGTGGCGACGCCGTGTGGTTGTCGTGGCAGCCGCACCACTCGTACGCGATCGGAAGTTGAGCACGCTATGGATCCCCGCATGAACCCCGCCTTCCTGCGTGGCATGACGCAGAGCCGCTCCGTCACCCGCCGTGACGCCCTCCGCCTGGGGGGAATGTCGGCCGCCGCTCTCGCCCTCACCGCCTGCGGCGTGCAGGGCAAGAAGGTGGAGGCGCCCCAGAAGGACGCCGTCGACGAGTACTGGGGCTCCAAGAAGAAGAACGGCACGCTGCGCTTCGCCAACTGGCCGCTCTACATCGACAAGGACGGCAAGCGGTACCCGTCCCTGGAGATGTTCGAGGCCGACACCGGCATCAAGGTGACCTACACGGAGGCCATCCAGGACATCCCCACGTTCTTCGGCAAGATCCAGCCGCTGCTCGCCGCCAACAACGACATCGGCTACGACCTGATGGTCCTGACCAACGGCCTGCAGCTGTCCAAGGCCATCGCGCTGGGCTACCTCGTCCCGCTCGACCACGCCAAGCTGCCGAACTTCGCCGCCAACGCCAGCTCCGTGGTCAAGAACCCCACCTGGGACCCGAACAACGCCCACACGGTCCCGTGGGCGGGCGGCCTGACCGGCATCGCCTACAACCCCAAGTACGTGAACGAGGTCAAGAGCATCGCCGACCTCTGGAACCCCAAGTACAAGGGCAAGGTCGGCATGATGCTCGACACCCAGGAGGTCGCCAACTTCGGCATGTTCGCCCTGGGCATCGACCCTGACAAGTCGACCGAGGCCGACTGGAAGAAGGCGGGGGAGAAGCTCAAGCAGCAGCGCGACGCGGGTCTGGTGCGCAAGTACTACGAGAACGACTACGTCGACGCCCTCGCCAGGGGAGACATCTGGATCACCATGGCCTGGTCGGGTGACATCTTCCAGCAGGTCGCCGAAGGCAAGGACCTGAGGTTCGTGGTGCCCGAGGAGGGCGGCACGATCTGGACGGACAACCTGTGCATCCCGAAGACCTCGCAGAACCCGGTCGACGCGCTGACCTTCATGGACTACGTCTACCAGCCGAAGATCGCCACGATGCTGGTCGAGTCCATCAACTACATCACGCCGGTCTCCTCCGCCAAGGACCTGGTCCTCGCCGACGCCGCCAAGGCCACGGGCAAGGAGAAGGCCGCGCTGGAGCAGATCGCCGAAAGCCCGATGATCTTCCCCTCGGAGACGGACATGGCCAAACTGCGGTCGTACAAGAAGCTGGAACCGGCGGAGGAGAAGATCTTCCAGGACATCTTCCAGCCGATCACGCAGGGTTAGGCCGATGAGAGAGCGAACCAGTCGGGAAGGGGCAAGCGGCCGGTGAAACGCCTCGCCCCCTACCTGCTCATCCTGCCCGGCGGACTCTGGCTGGCGATCTTCCTGGTGGTGCCGATGGTCTTCATGGCCTCGGTCTCCACCCAGGAGGGCGACGTGGTCAACGGGTTCGCCCAGACGTTCAACTTCTCGGTGTACGGCGACGCCCTGACGCAGTACCAGACCCAGTTCCTGCGCTCGGCCGGGTACGGTCTGGTCGCGACCGTCGTCTCCATCGCGCTGGCCTACCCGATGGCCTACTGGATCGCGTTCAAGGGCGGCAACCGCAAGTCCACCTACCTGCTGCTGGTGCTGCTGCCGTTCTTCGTCTCGTTCGTGCTGCGCACGGTGTCCTGGCGGTTCCTGCTCGCCGACGACGGCATGCTGCTCTCGCCGCTCAAGTCGGCAGGGCTGCTGCCCGAGGACTTCCACGTGCTGCAGACGACGTTCGCGGTGATCGGCGGCCTGGTCTACAACTACCTGCCGTTCATGATCCTGCCGATCTACGTCGCGCTGGAGCGGGTGGACCCCAAGGTGGTCGAGGCCGCCCAGGACCTGTACGCGGCCAAGCGCGAGGCGTTCACCAAGATCGTGCTGCCGCTCTCGCTGCCCGGCGTGTTCGCCGGGGTGCTGATGACGTTCGTCCCGATGACCGCGGACTACGTCAACGCGGGCATCCTCGGCGGCCCGGAGAACACGATGATCGGCAACATCATCCAGACCGAGTATCTGGTCAACAACGACTACCCGACCGCCGCCGCGCTGTCGTTCACGCTGATGGCGGCGATGCTGATCGGTATCTTCGCCTACGCCAAGGCGCTCGGCACCGAGAACGTCCTGGAGGCGGCGGCCCGATGAGCCCTGACACCCTCCGCAGGACCAGGAACGGTGAGCGACCGTGAGCATCAGCGAATCCGATGTCGTGAACGGGGTGGACGCCGGCCCGCCCGCCGGGCGGAGGTCCCCGCTGAACACGAGGCGGCTGGGTGACCGGTTGCTCAAGGTCTACGTCTGGCTGATCATCGCCTGGCTGTTCCTGCCGATCGCCGTCATGATCGTGTTCGGCTTCAACGACACCCAGAGCAAGTCGAACGTGACCTGGCAGGGCTTCACCCTCAGGTGGTGGGGCCGCCTGGACGAGTATCCGGAGCTGGTCACAGCGGTGGTCAACTCGCTCAAGATCGCCGTGCTGGCCACAGTGATCACGACGCTGATCGGCACGCTCATGGGCCTGGCCCTGGGCCGCTACCGCTTCCGCGGGCAGGGCGCGACCAACCTGGTGATGTTCGCCGCGATCGCCTCGCCCGAACTCGTCATGGGCGCCTCGCTGCTCTCGCTGTTCATCAGCGCCGGCGTGCAGACCGGCTTCGCGACGGTGGTCATCGCGCACGTGCTCTTCTCGCTCTCCTTCGTGGCGATCACCGTGCGCGCCCGGGTGATCGGGCTCGACCGGTCGATCGAGGAGGCGGCGCGCGACCTGGGCGCGTCCACCTGGACGACGTTCTGGCGGGTCACCTTCCCGATGATCCTGCCCGGTGTCGTCTCCGGCGCGCTGCTGGCCTTCGCGCTCTCCATCGACGACTTCGTGATCACCCAGTTCACCAGTGGTGCCACCCAGACGTTCCCGCTGTGGATCTGGGGTGCCACCCGTATCGGGGTGCCGCCTCAGGTCAACATCCTCGGGACGCTTATATTCGCGGTAGGCGTCGCCATCGCCGTGTTCAACACGGTCAACGCGCGCCGCCGCACCTAGCCGCCGTCAAGCCCCGTGCCCTCACCGGGTGGCGCGGGGCTTCGGTGTATCCGGATGCCCGCAAGGACATCCATGACAGAACATCCACGGCACAGAACAGGGAGGCGAGATCGGATTCAGGCGGGGGGAACCCGCGCGTGATCTTCACGACCACGCGATACACACAGAGAAAACCTGACTCACGTAGGGAAGTGAGATTTGTGGATCCGCTGAAGGCTCTTGCTGATGCGGAGCGCAAGCCGTACTGGCTCGACAGTCCGGCGAAACCCGAGCCGCTGGCGCGGCTCTTCGGTGAGACGAGCGCCGACCTGGCAGTGGTCGGCGGAGGATTCTCAGGGCTCTGGACCGCCCTGATGGCAAAGGAACGCGACCCGTCACTTGACGTCGTCCTGCTTGAGGGACGGAGGGTCGGCTGGGCGGCCTCCGGTCGCAACGGTGGCTTCGCACTGGCAACGCTCACCCACGGTCTCGCCAACGGGCTGGAGCGCTGGCCCGAGGAGATCTCCACGCTCGAACGCCTCGGTGTCGACAACCTCGACGAGATCGGCGAGGCCATAGCCAGGTACGGCATCGACTGCGGCTACGAGCGCACCGGCGAGCTGCACGTGGCCGCCGAGCCGTGGCAGCTGGAGGAGATGAACCGGAGTATCGACATCGCCCGTGAGCTGGGCGCCCGCTTCGACGTCCTCGACGCGGAAGAGGTCCGGGCGGAGGTGAACTCGCCCACCTACATCGGCGGCCACTGGGATCGCGACGGCTGCGCCATGCTCGACCCCGCCCGGCTGGCCTGGGGGCTTCGGGAGGCCTGCCTCTCGGTGGGCGTGCGCATCTATGAGCGCACGCCGGTACGCACCATGAAGGACACCCCGACGAGCCTGGACCTGCTCACCCCGCACGGCCTGGTCAGGGCGCGCAACGTCGCGCTCGGCACCGGGGTGTTCCAGCCGCTGCTGCGGCGGCTGAGGCACCTCCTCGTGCCGGTCTACGACTACGCGCTGATGACCGAGCCGCTCTCCGCCGACCAGCTGGCCTCGGTGGGCTGGCAGAACCGGCAGGGGGTCGGGGACGCGGCCAACCAGTTCCACTACTACCGGCTGACCGAGGACAACCGGATCCTCTGGGGCGGCTACGACGCGGTCTACTACAACGGCGGCATGATCAAGCCCGAGTACGAGCAGCGTGACGAGACCTTCGTCAAGCTGGCCGAACACTTCTCCAGCACCTTCCCCCAGCTGTCCGGGCTGCGCTTCACCCACAGGTGGGGCGGGGTCATCGACACCTGCAGCCGGTTCAGCGCCTTCTACGGCCGGTCGCACGGCGGGCGCCTGGCCTACGCCGCCGGATACACCGGTATGGGCGTCGGCGCGACCCGGTTCGGGGCGAACGTCATGCTCGACCTGCTCGCCGGGACACGGACCGAGCGGACCGAGCTGCGGATGGTCAAGGAGAAGCCCGTCCCGTTCCCGCCCGAGCCGGTCCGCTCGGTCGGGATCCAGATGACCCGCTGGTCGATCGCCCAGGCAGACCTGCACCAGGGCCGCCGCAACCTCTGGTTGCGCACCCTGGACCGGATGGGCCTCGGGTTCGACTCCTAGGGACTGTCCCCGGCCCCGGCCGGGGACGGTCGTTGGCTTCCGGCACGCGGGCCGTACAGACTTGCACCATGTCGGAAAAGGTGAAGTTCACCGCCGGCGGGGTCACCCTCGCCGGCGACCTGCGGGTCCCGGTGGCACCGGGCCCGCACCCCGCCCTGGTCCTCACCGGCCCGTTCACCGGAACCCGGGACCAGGTCACCGGCCTGTACGCGTCCCGGCTGGCCGGAGCGGGATATGTGACGCTGGCGTTCGACCACCGCAACTGGGGCGAGTCGGGTGGCGAGCCGCGCAACCACGAGGACGCGCAGGGCAAGCTGGAGGACCTGCGGGCCGCGGTCTCGCTGCTGCGCTCGCGGCCCGAGGTGGACGTCGGCAGGATCGGCGCGGTCGGGATCTGCCTCGGCGCGGGCTACGCGCTCAGGTTCACCGCGTTCGACCCCCGGGTGAAGGCGTTCGCGGGCGTCGCGGGGGCGTACAACAACCCCTACGGCATGCGCGCGGGGATGTCGCCCGACGGATACCAGCGGGCGCTGGCCTCCTTCACGGAGGTGCTGGAGCGGCAGGACAGGAGCGGTGAGGTGGAGTACCTGCCCGCGGTGGCCGAGGAGGGCGAGGCGGCCATGCCGGGCGACGAGCCGTTCGCCTACTACGGCACCTCCCGAGGCGCCTCGGCGCACTGGAGCAACACGGTGACCCGGGCCTCGGTCCGAGAGCTGATCATCCTGGACAACATGACGGGTGCCGACTTCCTGTCACCCAAGCCGGGCCTTGTCGTGCACGGTGTGGTCGACCGCTTCTGTTCGCCCGAGGGCGCCGAGGAGGCCTACCGGCGGATGGACGACCCCAAGAGGCTGGTCTGGCTGGACACCCGGCTCCATATCGACCTCTACGACACCGAGCCACACGTCACCCGGGCGGTCGAGGCGGTCGCCGCGTTCTTCGGAGAGCACCTCTGAACGCGATGTGCGTCCTCGGACTGGACGTCGGCGGTACGTCCTCACGGGCGCTCCTGATCGACGCCGACGGCCGGCGGGCCGGATACGGCGTGGCCGGGGGCGGCAACCCGGCGGCCCACGGCAACGCCGTCGCCGTCGCCAACATCGGCCTGGCCCTGCGGCAGGCCCTGCACGGGACCGACCCGGGCCTGGTGGCGGGGGCGGTCATCGGGATGGCGGGCGCCGGGGCGCTGGACCGCCTGGTGTTCGACCCCATGTGGGCCTCGGCCGGCCTGCGCGTCCGGCCCCGGCTCACCGGCGACCTGGGCATCGCCTTCGCCGCCGGTACGGCGGAGCCGCGCGGCACCGTGCTCATCGCCGGGACCGGGGCGATCGCCGCCAGGATCGAGGACGGCGAACCCGTGTTGATCGCCGACGGGCTCGGCTGGCTCCTGGGCGACCAGGGCTCCGGCTTCTGGCTGGGCAGGCAGGCGGCCCGCGCCGCCGCCCACGCCCTCAGCCGGGGGGAGGCGGGCGGGACGTTGACCCGCCTCGTCGTCGACGCCCTGCTGGAGGGCGAGCCGCTCCCGCGGGGGAGGAGAACGGCTGGGCAGGACGGGCCCGCCGAGCAGGGCGGTGGGGCCGGGGGGACAGCGGCGGAGGAGATGCGGGTGCTGGCGATCAAGCTGGTGGTCCGCGCCCAGTCGCGGCCCACGCTGGAGCTGGCCAGGCTCGCCCCGCTCGTCAGCCGGGCGGCGGCCGAGGGCGACCCGGTCGCCCTGGAGATCGCCTCCACCGCTGCCCGGCTGCTCTGCGAGACGGTGGCCGAGGTCCGCCCGGCGGGTGAGACGAGCCCGATCGTGCTGGCCGGGAGCGTGCTGACCGGCGAGGGACCTGTCGGCCCCGCGGTACGGGAGAAGCTGGGGGCCGCGACGGTCCTGGCGGGTGACGGCGCGGGTGCGGCGGCGTGGCTGGCCGGGCGGGAGGCGTTCGGCTGGGACCCGGCGACCGCCGCGCGGCTGCACGCCCGCATCGTCTCCGGCGACTGATCCCGGCGGTCGGCCGGGAGCGAACGCGCTCTCGGCCGGGTCGCCCCTCGCCACCGGAGAGGAGACCGGCTCGTTTCCGGAACGAACCGTACCGGCCTGAAAACCGGAGCAGACCTGTCAGCCGTCGCCGGAACCCGAGCGGAGTGGATCGGCGTCCCGGCCGTCCGGGGCGGTGGCGCCGCGCCCGACGATGGGTCGCAGCACGTCCAGCACCGTCGGGTCCTCGATGGTCGAGGGGACGGGTTCGTCGGAGCCCTCGGCGATGCCGCGCATGGTCTTGCGCAGGATCTTCCCCGACCTGGTCTTCGGCAGCGCCGGGACCACGTCCACCTGTTTCAGCGCCGCCACCGCGCCCACCTGCTCGCGGACGGCCAGGATCAGCTCGGCCCGCAGGGTCTCGACCTCGACCGTCGCCCCGCTCTTCAGCACCACGAAGCCACGCGGGACCTGCCCCTTCAGCTCGTCGGCGACCCCGATCACCGCGCACTCGGCCACCGCCGGGTGCGCGGCCAGCACCGCCTCCATGGACCCCGTCGACAGCCGGTGCCCGGCCACGTTGATCACGTCGTCGGTGCGGCCCATCACGAAGAGGTAGCCGTCCTCGTCGAGGTAGCCGCCGTCGCCGGTCAGGTAGTAGCCGGGAAAGGCCGACAGGTAGGACTTCACATAGCGCTCGTCGTCCTGCCAGAGCGTGGGGAGGGTGCCGGGTGGGAGCGGGAGCCGGATGCAGATCGCTCCCTCCTCGCCGGAGGCGCACTCGGCGCCCGAGGACCGCAGCACGCGCACGTCGTAGCCGGGGACGGGCACGGTGGGGGAGCCCGGCTTGATCGGCATGGGTTCCAGGCCGCGCAGGTTGGCCGCGACGGGCCAGCCGGTCTCGGTCTGCCACCAGTTGTCGACGACCGGGACGCCGAGCTTCTCCGCCGCCCAGTGATAGGTGTCGGGGTCCAGGCGCTCCCCGGCGAGGAAGAGCGTCCGCAGCGACGAGATGTCACGGCCGCGCAGCAGGGCCGCCTCCGGGTCGGTCTTCCTGATCGCGCGGAACGCGGTCGGCGCGGTGAACAGCGCGTTCACCCGGTGCTCGGCGATCACCCGCCAGAACGCGCCCGCGTCGGGGGTGCCGACCGGCTTGCCCTCGTACAGCACCGTCGTGGCGCCCCGCAGCAGCGGCCCGTACACGATGTAGGAGTGCCCGACCACCCAGCCGATGTCGGACGCCGCCCAGAACACATCGCCGGGCGCGATGTCGTAGACGTTGGCCATGCTCCACAGCAGCGCCGCCGCGTGCCCGCCGTTGTCGCGTACGACGCCCTTCGGCAGCCCGGTGGTGCCGCTGGTGTAGAGGATGTAGAGCGGGTCGGTCGCCTTCACCGGCACGCACCCGGCGGGTTCGGCCGCAGCGTCGGCCCAGTCGACGTCCCGCCCGGGCACCAGCTCCGCCGGTGCCTGCTCGCGCTGGAGGATCACGCAGTGCGCGGGCCGGTGCCCGGCCAGGTCGAGCGCGGCGTCGAGCATCGGCTTGTACGGCACCACGCGGGTGGGCTCGATCCCGCAGGAGGCCGAGACGACCACCTTGGGGCGCGCGTCGTCGATCCTGGCCGCCAGCTCTTTGGGCGCGAACCCGCCGAACACCACCGAGTGCACGGCTCCCAGCCGCGCGCACGCCAGCATGGCGATCACCGCCTCGGGCACCATCGGCATGTAGATCACCACCCGGTCGCCCTGCTCCACCCCGAGGTGGCGCAGCACCCCGGCGAACCTGGCGACCTCGTCGCGCAGCTCGGCGTAGGTGTAGCGCCTGCCGGTGCCGGTCACCGGGCTGTCGTAGATCAGCGCGACCCGGTCGCCGTGGCCCGCCTCGACGTGCCGGTCCAGCGCGTTGTGGCAGGTGTTCAGCTCCCCGTCGGGGAACCACCGGTAGAAGGGCGGCGCCCCGGAGTCCAGCACCTCGCGCGGGGGCCTGCTCCAGGTGACCGCCTCGGCGGCCTCGGCCCAGAAGTCCTCCGGGTCGGTGATGCTGCGGGCAAACGCGTCAGCGTACGACATCAGGCCATCATGCTCTCCTGGGGGGCGCCCGGTCGAGGCCCCTCTCCGACCCTCGCGTGCGGAGTGACATGAAGGCGGGCTCGGTCATCCCATCACCGTGCCCGTCGAGTCCGCGTTGTGCGGCCGGGCACGACCGAAGGCGGCGAGCCCTATCTCCAACCCGGTGTGCTCACCGACGACGCGGCTCTCACCGTCGATCACGGCCCGCATCAGGCGCCCGACCATGGGGGCGTTCTTGAACTGGTTGCCACTGGTCCCGATCGCGACGTAGAAGCCCGCGCGTTCCGTGCCATCGTAGATCGGGGTCCAGTCCTCGGTGACGTCGTAGACGCCGGCGATGCCGGTCGGCCTGCCGGGCACACCGAGGTCGGGAAGGCGGCGGGCGGCACGCGTGACCTGTGCCTCGAAGACCTGCCGGGTGGGGTTGGGATTGATGGCGTCGGGATCGTCGACCCACTGCAGCTCGTCACACTCGGGCTCGGTGCCGCCGACCAACAGCCCGTCACCCGGGGCGCCCCGCAGATAGATGCCGAGGTCGAGGTCGGCGATGCACGGGCCGATGCCCTCGCCGTTGTAGCCGGCCGGCGCGGGCATGTGGTGCACCTCCTGGCGCATCGGCCGGACGGTGACCGACCAGCCTGCGCCGACGCCCGCCAGCGCGTTCAGCTTGCCGGACCACGGCCCGGCCGCGTTGATGACGACGGGCGCGCTCACGGTCGTGCCGTCGTCGAGCCGGACACCGCTCACCGCACCGTCGCCGAGGACGGCGATCACCTGACGCCTGAACAGGAACTGCGCACCCCGCCGCTTCGCGCCGTTGGCGAGGTTGACGGCAGCCAGCCCCGGGTCGTCGACGAAGCCGGCGTCCGGGGTCCACAGCGCACCCAGGCGCTTGTCCGTGTCCTCCCAGAAGGCCGGATCCTCGATGCGCTTCGGGGGCCAGAACCGGCCAGGGTCGAGCCCGGGCATTCGGCGGGCCAGCTCGTCGGCCTCCCAAACCTCGTACGGGATCCCCGCCCGGTCGAACATCTCGAGGACACGGTCCATCGGCGCGATGTCGACGTCCATGAACACCTTGCCGACGCGGTGGAACTTCGCCATCCCGGCGTCGTCCACGCCCTCGAGGTGGTCGGCCCACCTCTCCCAGCAGTGCTTGGACTCCCAGGACAGCGCAATGCCGTCCCAGGTCGAGTAGTTGAACCGGATCACAGCGCTGGACGCGCTGGTCGACCCCTGGCCGGGCCCGCTCGCCTTGTCGACCACCACCACCGAGCGGCCCGTCTTGGCCAGCTCGAAGGCGATCGAGGAGCCGATCACGCCGGCACCGACCACCACTACGTCTGATGTCACACTCATGTGCAAAGTCTCGCCTCGTGTCAACGCAGGGTACACCGACGGCTGTCGAGGTCTCCCCGTCCCAGGTTCGTCACCTGCCGATAAGCCCCTGCAGGCGGGCGAGTTTCAGCCCGAGGTGCAGGTCGAGCCGTACGCCGCCGCTTTTCAGGGATAGCCCGGTGATCTCCTCGATGCGCCCCAGCCGGTAGTACAGCGACGTGCGATGCACCTGCAGCCGCGCCACCGTGTGCCGCGAGTCGCAGCCCTCGTCCAGCCAGGTCTCCAGGGTCTCGGCCAGCGTGCCCTCGTGGTCGGACTCCATGAGGGTGCGCAGCCCGTCGGGGATGGCGTCCTCCGGCAGGTCGGAGAGCGGCAGCTGCACGAGCAGCCGGTAGACGCCGAGGTCATCCCACGCGGTCACCGTGCCGAAGCCGGTCACCTTCTGCGTGACGTCGAGCGCCTCGCGCGCCCGCCGCGCGCTCACCGAGGCGCGCGTGGGCCCGTCCACGACGGGACCGATGCCCACCCGCACCTGGACGCTGTCACCGAGCTGCTTGACCAGCTCGTCCTGCACCTGCTCGGCCACCTCTCGCAGGTCGGCCGCCCCAGGCGGACGTCGCCCGGCCAGGAGCAGCACACCACGGCCGCCGGCACGTGCCATCGACAGGCTCACCAGCGGCGTGGCCCGTCGCCCCGCCCGGCGCAGCACAGCGTGCAACGTAGTGCGCAGGTCCTCCTGCTCGGTCGAGCTCGCCTGCACCACGAGGACCGCGACCGAGCAGGCAGGGGGCAGCATCTCCTCGTCGGCCAGCAGGTCTGCGGCTGCGGAGCTGACCGCGGGGTCGTCGGAGATGAGGTCCCGCAACAGCTCGCGCTCGCGGCTGTCCCGCAGGTCGTCGACGAGGCGCTCGCGGAAGAGCAGCTGGCCCGCGTCCGCCGCGGCCTTCGCCGCTGCCTGCACCTCGTCCGCGGGTAGCCCCTCCTCGGGCTCGATGATCCAGAGGTAGCCGAACAGGAGCCCCTGGCAGCGGACAGGAAAGCAGATCCGGGGCAGCAGTTCGATCTCAGGCCGCCCGGCCACGCGCACCGGCCCCTCGGCCGTGGCGATGCCCTGGGCGACGGCGTGTGCCACGACCTCGTCCGGGGCGCGCATCTTCATGATGCTCGAGATCCGGTGCCGGTCGATGTGGTCGTCGTGGGCGGTGTGACAAATCAGGTTCATCTGAGGGTCGTCGATCGCCACCGCCAGGCTGATCCGGTCCGCGAGCGCCTGCGCGACCCGCTGCAGCTCGTCCACCTCGCACCACCACTCCTGCGTACGCTGATTTTGCCATCCTCGCTCGCGAAGGGGACGAGCGAGCGCGTCGATACGTCGCCGGTCAGGGGCTCGGCAGAAGGCGAGCCGAGCGGCACGGAAGATGATCGTCATGGCAGGACGGTAAGTGGCGTGCGCCACGTCCGCCGGCCGACCGCGGATGGAAACCCGGGCCTGTCCGTTCACCCCTTGTCGAGGGCGGTGGATCAGCCCTCTTGCCGCCAATCATCGCACGCTGCGCCATAGCCGGACCTTCGGGTACGAAGGGTGTCAGCCGCGGGCCGGCATGTGCTTCTGGAACCAGTCCACGACGCGGGTGCAGAAGTCGATCAGAGCCGGGAATTGACGGACGCCGTGGCCTTCCTGCGGGTAGATCACGAGCTGGGACTCGACGCCGTGCTCGAGCAGCGCCTGGTGGAACTCCTGGGCCTGCGTCGGGGGAGTGCAACGGTCCAGGGCGCCGGCGATGTTCAGGCACGGGGTGCGCACCTTGCCGGCGTGGGTGACGGGGCTCCTGGAGTGGAACTTGTCGCCGGGGACTTCCGGGTTCCCGTTGAGGAACAGCACGTCGAAGTAGGGGATGTTGCTGGTGAAGTGCTGGCTGTACCAGTTCGTCACGGGTGAGAACGGTACGGCGGCAGCCCAGCGCTGGTCCTGGGTGACCAGCCACGAGGACATGTAGCCGCCGTACGACCCGCCGATGAGGCCGACCCTGGCCGGGTCCACGATCCCGCGCTCGACGAGAGCGTCGATCGCGGACGTGAAGTCGGCCGTGTCCTCGCCGCCCATGTCCCCGAAGACCAGCCGGGCGAAGTCCTGCCCGCGGCCGGAGCTGCCCCGCGGGTTGGGGCTGAGGACGGCGTATCCCTGGGCCACCAGCAGCGGGGTATAGGAGGAGGACATCGACCAGGTGTTCCGGTAGGCCCACACCGGGCCACCGTGGATGTTCACCACGAGCGGGAAGGGCCCGTCCCCGGCGGGGACGCATAGGATCCCCTCGATTCGCAGCCCGTCCGGTGCGGACCAGGCGACCGTCTCGGCCTTGCCCGCGACCGACAGCAGGTACTCGGTGCCCGGGTGTCCGATCCCCGCGAGCTCGACCCGGTCGTCACCCAGCACCACGACCCGTTGCGGCACCGAGTAGCCCTCCTCGACGAGCACCACGCGGCCGTCGGCGGACCAGGCCGCCTCCGGGTAGTCCGTGCCGCAGCTGGTGTCCGTGCTCGACCACAGCTCGGTGATCTTCCCGGTCACCGCGTCGTACACCGCGGCGACGGTCTCCAGGCCGCGGATCCCCAGGATTCCCAGGCGATCCGCGTCGATCCACTGGGTCGCGGTGACGTCCACCTCGCCGGTGTCGACCCGCTCGAAGGCAGCACCGGGAGCGCCCACCAGCAGGTCACCCGCGATGGCCCCGCGGTCGCTGCCCACCGCCTCGACCACCGCCAACCGTTCCCCGGAAGGCGAGGCCGCGGGCCAGCCGAGCTGCACCTCGGAGCGGGCCAGTTCGGTAACCGCCCTGTCGAGGCCCAGGCGGGAGAGCGCGGCCGTGTACCAGGCGGCCTCGCCCGGAGCAGGGCTGGTGACCGCGACGACCGCGTCGGGGCCGAGCCAGACCGCCTCCCAGATGTTGAGACCCTCCGGCGACAGCCTGGTGGTCGTACCTGCCGCGAGGTCGTGGATCCACAACGACCGCCACGACTCCTCCGTCACGCCGATCTCGACGCGCGGGTGCCAATCCGGCAGCTCCTCCTTCGGCTTGTACGTCGTGCCGCTCCCCTGATCACTGGCCAGATCGGCGCCGAGCCCCGCCACCCCGAGCAGCACCTTCGTGCCGTCCGGCGACCAGGAACAGTACTCCACCGTCCCGGGCACGGCCGGGGTCGCCTCCGCCTCACCCAGCTGACCGGTGCACAACAGGTACAGCTGGAACCGGCCTGCCTCCGTACGGTCCGACAGGAATGCCACCGTCGCCCCGTCCGGGGAGAAGCGCGGTTGCCGCGAGGAACCGGACGGCCCCGTCAGCGGCCGCAGGTCCGCACCGTCGACCAGGAAGCAGGCCTGGCGTGGAAGGCCGGCCAGCTCGTCGTACACGAGGCCGGTCACGGCGATCCGCGACCCGTCGGCGGAGCAGGACGGCTCCAGCAGCTTGTACGGCTGTCCCAACGCCGGCTCGTGCAACCGCCGGAAATACTCTTCGACCTGGCCCCAAGTGGCGCTGCCGCGCACGTCCCCACCGCTCATGGGCGGACCCTACGCGATGGGGCGGTCCATCTCCTATCGACTCAGGTCGGAAACCGGAGGGCTTGGACTCTACGGGTGTCGAGGCCAGAACTCCTTGGAGGGGCCGATCGCGACGAAACACTCGCAGTCAGGGTTGTCGCTGTAGATCCCCACGCGGTAGGCGCCGGCCCTGTCCAAGCGTCCGACACCGAAGTCGGTGGACCAGACGCCCACCGAGCCCGTCAAGCCCTGGACCGGGCGGCTCCACGAGGCGCCGTCCCGGATCCGATCATCGATCCGGCCGGAATCGTCAACCTGAACGTATGCCGACGAGACCGGCTCGGCGGAGTCCTCCACGAGTATTCACATGCCGCTTGAACTGCATGGATAGAGTTTTCGGCAGGCGCAGGGCTGTGATGATCCAGGCGCGTGAGTCGAAGTACACCCCGCTGCCGGTGTCGTGGGCGGCGAGGGTGGCGCGTAGCCGCGTGCGTCGTTCGTCTACCTGCTCCGCTTGGCGGCGGTGACCAGGCCTGATTCGTAGGCGACGATGACGAGCTGGGCGCGGTCGTGCACGTCCAGCTTCGACAGCAGCCTGCGTACGTGGGTTTTAACCGTGGAGATGCTGAGCCCCAAGTGCGCGGCGATCTGGGGGTTGGTCAGGCCGCGGGCGATGAGCGTCAGCACCTCGCGCTCGCGCCCGGTCACCGCTGCCAGCTCGCGCGCGATCAGGGGCTCGGCCGCCTCCTTGCGGGCGAACTCGGCGATGAGCCGGCGCGTGACCGTCGGCGCGAGCAGCGCCTCGCCGGAAGCGACCACCCGAATCGCGGCCAGCAGGTCGGCTGGCGGGATGTCTTTGAGCAGGAATCCGCTGGCCCCGGCGCGGAGCGCCTCGTAGACGTACTCGTCGAGGTCGAAGGTGGTCAGGATGATGACGTGGACCTGCGACAGAGCCGGGTCGGCGCGGATGTTGCGGGTCGCGGCCAGTCCGTCCATGTCGGGCATGCGGACGTCCATGAGCACGACGTCGGGCCTGGTGCGCGCGGCCAGTTCGACGACCTGGTCGCCGGTGCCCGCCTCGCCGACGGCGACCATGTCGTCGGCGGTGCCGACCAGCCTAGTGAGGGTGGCGCGCAGCAGCGGCTGGTCGTCGGCGACGGCGACCCTGATCACGGGGTGTCCTTCAGCGCGTAGGGGAGGCGGGCAAGGACGCGGAAGCCGCCGCCCGGGCCCGGGCCGGCGGTGAGCTGCCCGCCGTACATGAGGCAGCGTTCGTGCATGCCGAGCAGCCCGTGGCCGCCCCCGCCGCGCGGCGTGCCCCGGCCTTCGTCGGCCACCTCGACCTCCACCACCCCTGCCTTCGGTACGGTGACCCGCACCCGACAGCCGGTTCCCGCGTGCTTCACCACGTTGGTCAGCGCCTCCTGGACGATCCGGTAGACAGCCAGGCCGACCCCCTCGGGCAGATCCTCGGCCTCGACGCGCAGGTCCACCTCGACCCCCGCGTGCGCGGCCAGCGCGTGCAGGTCCTGCAGCCGGGGCGCGGGCGCCGTGCCCTGGGTGCTGGTCTGCGAGCGCAGCATGCCGAGCATCGCGCGCATCTCCAGCATCGCCTCCCTGCCGGTGGTCTCGATGAGCCGCAGCGCCTCGCGCGCCTCCTGGGGACGGGTCTCGGCGACGAGCCCGGCAACCCCCGCCTTCATCGTGATCAGGCTCATGCTGTGCGCGACGACGTCGTGCAGGTCTCTGGCGATCCGCAGCCGCTCCTCGACCACGGCCCGCTCCGCCGTACGCGCGGCAAGAAGATTCTTCTCGCGTACGGCCAGGCCTGCCGTCCAGGACAGGCCCATGAGGGCCAGGCCGAACCCAGCGCTGCCGAGCGCCTGCGTCCAGGACGGCCAGGCGGCGGCGAGCAGGGCGGCCGCCACGCAGACGAGGGACGCGGCCAGTCCGGTGACGGCCCGCCTGCGCGGCTTCTGCGCACCGACCGAGTAGAGCACGACGGCGACCGGCAGGTAGGCGGAGTCCACGCCCATAAGCAGCGCGGTGACGGCTGCGGCCAGCGACACCGCCAGCGAGGGCAGCGGCCACCCGCGCCGGGTCGCGACCGGCAGTGCGGCCAGGGCGGACAGCGCGGTCGCCGGTGGCAGGCCGGTCCTCAGCTGGGCCGCGGCGGCGAAGGCGGCGGCCAGCAGCAGCGCGGCCGCCACGTCCAGGGCCACCCAGTGGCCGTGGCGCAGCCTGTGCACCACCAGGGTCTCGTTCACCAGCCGACAGTATCCGCGCAGGTCACCGGCCGGGAAGTAACATCGTCCGCGAGGAGGAGCAGCGGTTTTCGCGTAGCGTCCTGGGTTGAGGCGAGATTCGTTCCGCGGCGCGATGCCGTACGCCTGCCCGGACGGCAGCGTGGAGAGCATGAAACGAACAACTCTCGTGATCGGCGTCGTCGCGCTCCTGGCGGTGGCCGCCGCCCCGGCAGTCGCGGTCACGGCCCCGGTGCGGTTCGAGCCGCCGTCCCCCACCGGCCCGCACAAGATCGGCACGGTCGCGCTGCACCTGGTCGACAAGTCCAGGACCGACCCGTGGGTGGCAGGGAACAAGCGCGAACTGATGATCAGCATCTGGTATCCGGCGCGCAAGACGGCGGGATACCCGGTCGCGCCGTGGATGCCGAAGGCGGCTGCCGACCGCTATCTGCGCGCGCTCGGCGTGCCGCCGGGCAAGCTGGTGCTGGGCGCGACGGACGGTCATCTGGGCGCCCCTGCCGACCGGCGGCTCGGGAAGCTGCCGGTGGTGCTGTACTCGCCGGGCGCCAACGCCTCGCGCTCCTACGGCACCGGGGTGGTCGAGGAGCTGGCCAGCCGCGGCTACGTGGTGGTGACTATGGACCACACCTACGACGCGGCCGTCGTGGAGTTCCCCGGCGGCCGGGTCGCCACCAACCCCAAGGGTGAGATCACCGACTTCGTCAAGGCGGCCAAGGTGCGCGCCGACGACACCAGGTTCGTGCTCGACCAACTGGCCGCGCACAAGCTCCCGGCGGGGTTGTCGGGGGTGCTGGACATGAAGCGGATCGGGATGTTCGGCCACTCCCTCGGCGGCGCCTCCACCTCCTCGGCCATGTACGCAGACAAGCGCATCAAGGCCGGGCTCGGGCTCGACGGCGCGGTGCTCGGTCCGGTCGCGGAGGCCGGGCTGGACCGGCCATACCTGGTGGTCGACACCCCGGGCAAGGGCGGGCTGGCCACCAACCCCGTCCTTCAGACGTTCTGGAAGAACCTGCGCGGCTGGCGGCTCAACCTCACCGTCAAGGGGGCGGCGCACAACTCCTTCGGCGACGACGCCCGGCTCATCAGGAAGGTCGCGCCTCTGATCGGGCTGCCAAAGGAGGAGCTGGCAGGATCCGTCGGGACGATCACGGAGAAGCGGGCGCTGGCCTTCCAGCGGGCCTACCCGCTGGCCTTCTTCGACCGGTTCCTGCGCGGGCGGAAGTCCCCGCTGCTGGACAGGCCGACGCCGCGCTTTCCCGAGGTGACCTACACCAGGTAGGTCACTCACAACCCGGAACGGGCCGCCCGAGTGACGCGGCCAGGGCGCTGGCGATGAGCTTCTTCCATTCAGCGAGATGCGGTGCTCGCGTGAGTGTACTCGAAGGCACCGAAGAAGCCGCCGTGGCCCCAGATGGTCCCCTCGCCGACCTTCTCCACGGCCATAGCGAGCAGGGTGTAGCCGGTGTCGGAGTAGTGGTAGACCTCGCCACGGGTGGGCGAGTGGGGGCGAAACTGCTCCTTGATAGCTGCTTTTGTACCGAGCTCCTCGACCTTCGTACCCTTCTGGGCTGACGGCAGGTTCGGTCGCGCGGCCGAGGCGGGCGGCCCGGCCGGAGGCGAGCCTGGAGACATGAAGCGAACCACCTTCCTCCTCGCCTGCCTCTTGGTGCTGGTCACCGCGTGCTCGGAGCGGCAGCCGGTCACGTTCGAGCTGCCCAAGCCGTCCGGACCCCACCCGGTGGGCACGACCGCGACGCGCCTGGAGGACACGGAGCGCGGGCGGGAGCTGATGATCAGCCTGTGGTACCCGGCCAAGACGACGGCCGGCCTTCCTGTGGCACCGTGGATGCCCAAGGCAGCAGCCGAGCACTATATGCGCGACCAGGGCATCACCGGGCTGCGCCTGGACCGCACCAGCGGATATGAGGGCGCGCCGATGGACACCGGGCTGGGCAAGCTGCCCGTGATCCTGTACTCGCCCGGCCTCGACGCCTCCCGCTCCTACGGGACCGGAGTCGCGCAGGAGCTGGCCAGCCGCGGCTTCGTCGTGGTCACGATCGACCATCCGTACGACGCGGCCGTCGTGGAGTTTCCCGGCGGCCGGGTGGTCGCCGGAAAGCAGCCCACCGACCTCGACCAGGCCGTCGTCGTCCGGGTGGCCGACGTGCGCTTCGTCCTCGACCAGCTCCCTTCGCTCGACAAGGCGGGCTCGTTCGACCTGGAGCGCATCGGGATGTTCGGCCACTCGCTCGGCGCCTGGACCACGGCGTCCGCCATGTTCGCCGACACGCGGATCAAGGCCGGGTTCGGGCTGGACGGCGCCAAACTCGGCAAGAGTGACGAGGGCCGGGGGGCTCTGGACCGCCCATTCGTCGTGGTGGACACTACTGGCAAGGGCGGCATGGACAAGAACCCCCTGGTCCGGCAGTTCTGGGACAAGCTGACCGGGTGGCGGCTGCACCTCACGATCAAGGGCGCTGGGCATAACTCCATGGGCGACGACGTGGTGCTGATCCGGCTGGCTGCCGCGCAGCTGGGGTTGGGGAAGGCGGAGCTGGAGGAGCTGGTGGGGACCATCCCGGTGGAACAGGCGCTCGCCTTCCAGAGGGAGTACCCGGCGGCCTTCTTCGACGAGCACCTCCGCAGCCACCCCTCCGCCCTGCTCAAGGCCCCTTCGGCGCAGTTCCCCGAGATCGGCTACCAGCGTTGATGCGAATTGCACGCCGCGTCATGGTCCGCCTCGGCGATGGCCCCTGTCGTTTGCAAGGGGTGTGGGGTGCGGAAACTCAGCCGCCGAGGTTGACCTGGGTGTGTGTGGCTCGAGCATGATGAGGTCTCGGGCATCCTGCTGACGGTGTTGTGGTCCTGCTGGGTCGCGGTGATCGGGCCAAAGCGATCGAGATCGTGGTGCTTCGCCATCAGGTCGCTGTGCTGTGCCGTCAGGTGAACCGTCCCGATCTCCAGCCTGGAGATCGGGACGTGCTCGCGGCCTTGTCGCGGCTGCTTCCCCGCTCGTCATGGGATGTTTTCTTCGTCACCCCGGCGACGTTGCTGAGCTGGCACCGTGCCCTGGTGACGCGCCGGTGGACCTACCCGTCCAAACGCCCGGGGCGTCCCTCTACCCGCACGGAGATCCGGGAGGCATTACAACCGGCACCGTCCTCATCGCTCACGAGACCGTCGGCCGCCTCAACCACCACATGCCCCCGCTACACCCACCGATCTCGATCAGGTCCGCCTGCAGCGCAGACAGGTACTTGACGGTCTGATCAACCAGTACCGGCGGGCCGCATAGACGAGGCGATGATCACAGGCCAGAGGCCACATCCGGGTTTTCGCACCCCACAGGGTGGGACTTGAACCCACGACCCACGGATTATGAGTCCGGCGGTCGCAGGGCGCGCAGTCGCGCCGCCTCGGTCGCGGTGACGTTCGGGTCCGCCAGGCGCGCCGTGACGACCTCGGCGGTGCGCGACGCCGGATCGGTACGGCATTCCCGCTGGAACGCCCGTAGCAGGGCACGCCTGCGAAGCCGGGCGGCGAACCCCGAGACGTCGCCGTTCCGCACCAGCACGAGGGTCTGGGCCACGTCCGCCGCGGGATCCCCGGCGGCGGCGTTGCACCAGTCGATGACACTCGGCCCGCGGTCGGTGAGGATGACGTTGGCCGGGTGGAGATCCAGGTGCAGCACCCGGTGGTCCGACTCGCCGGCGAACCGGCGCGGGAGCCAGTCGGGCGCGGTGACCGCGTGCAACGTGTCGTGCAGCTCGCCGAGCAGCCGGCCGTACACCGTCGTCCGCCAGGGCCGCCGCCGCAGGGCCTCCAGCATCGTCGGCCCGTGCAGCCGTTGGAGCACCAGATCGGTGTCGGTGACGTCGTGCACCCGCGGAACCGGGTATCCCTGAGCCGAGAGGTAGGTCATCAGGCGCGCCTCCTGGCGGGTCGGCCCATCCTGGCGGTACCGGCGCAGCACCCGATCATCGCCGAGCGCGTACACGTCCGCGGTCCTGCCCCTGGCGATCAGCTCCACGGCCGTTTCCCGTCATCACCGGATTCCCGGACGATGGAGTCGAGCAGGAGCCCGAGCGCGGTCTCGAACAGCTCGTCCGGATCGACCTTGGGGAGATGGTCGCGGATCGCGTGGATGTGGGGGTGGGAGTCGGGGTCGGCCGCGCGGTAGGCAAGGCTCGCCCCGGCGATCTCGGCCGCCTTGGTCTCGGGGGCGAGGCTGTGGAAGGCGGCCTCCCCGCCCGACCACAGAAGCGCGAAGTCGGCGACGACCCGGTAGAGCATCGCCGCCCGGGTGCCGTCGAAACCGGCGCCGATCAGTGCGCCGATCATGGTGTCCGCCGCGCGCATCTCCGCGGTTCCCCTGGTCGTGCGCGGCCCGGACAGGGCCGCGGCCGCAGGGTGGGCGAGGTAGGTCGCGCGGATCCTGCGGCAGAGCTCGGCGAGGGTGTCCGCCCAGTACGGGGCCGCGGTGAAACCCTCGAACGCCTCCTGCAGCAGCCGGTCGGCGACGGCGAGCAGCAGGTCGTCACGGCCACTGAAGTGCCGGTAGACGGCGGTCTGGTCGGCGCCGAGCGCCCTGCCCAGCCGGGGCATGCTGAAGGCGGCCGCCCCGTCCTCGTCGAGCAGGCGCAGCGCCGTGCTCACGATGAGGTCGGGGGTGAGTGCCCCGCGGGGCAGGCGGGGACGTCGCTGAGGATTGCTCACCGGGTCATCATCTCAGGTCGCCTCCGCGTCCGGCTGGAATTCAAAGCCATGGACAAAACTATAGTCCAAGGCATTGACATTGCTGTGCCCTGGGTGTTTGCTCAGGGGTCATGAACGAGAAGCCGGCGGACCTGGTTCTCATCGACGGCCCGGTTTTCACCGCCGATGCCGCCAGGTCGTGGACCGACGCGGTCGCCGTACGCCAGGGACGGATCGTGGCGCTGGGAGCGCCGGCCGTCAGGGAGCTGATCGGCCGCACCACCGAGGTGGTCGACCTGGCGGGCACCCTGACGATCCCCGGATTCGTGGACGCCCACGCGCACCCGGTCTTCGGGGGCCTGGGACGTGCCAGGTGCGACCTGCTCGCGGGAGAGGGGAACCTGGCCGCCCCGGCTTCGGCGGGCGCGGCCGAAACGCTGGCCCGTGTCGCCGCCTACGCCGCCGCGCACCCCGGCCGCCCCTGGGTCGTCGGCGGAGGCTGGTCGATGGACCACTTCCCCGGCGGCACGCCGCGCAGGGAGGACCTGGACCGCGTCGTGCCCGACCGGCCGGTGTTCCTGCTCAACCGCGACGGGCACGGCGCGTGGGTCAACAGCAGGGCACTGGAGCTGGCCGGTGTCGACCGGCACACCTCCGACCCGCCGGACGGCCGGATCGAGCGTGACCCCGACGGCACCCCGACCGGGACGCTGCACGAGAACGCGGCCGAGCTGGTCTCCCGGCTGCTGCCCGCCGTCTCGCCCGAGGAGTACGCGCAGGCGCTCATGGAAGGCCAGCGCCACCTGCACTCCCTCGGCGTCACCGGCTGGCAGGATGCCCTGGTCGGAGACTACCTGAGCTACCCCGACGCGCTGGAGACCTATCGCGCGGCCGCGGCCGACGGGCGGCTGACGGCCCGGGTGGTGGGTGCGCTGTGGTGGGACAGGGACGCGGGCGTGGCACAGCTCGACGACCTGGTCAGGCGCCGGGCCACGAGCACGGTCGGCCGGTTCGCCGCCACCTCGGTGAAGATCATGCAGGACGGCGTGTGCGAGAACTTCACCGCCGCGTTGCTGGAGCCGTACCGGTCGCCGGGCGGGGCAGGGGAGAGGCGGGGGCACAGCTACCTTGACCCGGGGGCGCTGGGCGAGGCGGTACGCCTGCTGGACGCCGAGGGCTTCCAGATCCACTTCCACACGATCGGCGACCGCGCGGTGCGTGAGGCCCTCGACGCGATCGAGGGCGCACGGGGCAGGACCGCCGATCCGGAGCCGTCGCGTGGGCGTGGCCACCGGGGGGACAACCGTCACCACCTGGCCCATCTGCAACTGGTCCACCCCGATGACGTGCCACGCCTGCGGCGGCTGCGGGTCGCGGCCAACATGCAGGCGCTCTGGGCGGTTCGCGACGAGCAGATGGCCGAACTGACGATCCCGTTCCTGGGCGAGGAGCGGTCACGGCGGCAGTACGCCTTCGGCGCGCTGCGGGAGGCGGGGGTCACGATGGTGGCGGGCAGCGACTGGCCCGTCTCCAGCGCCAACCCTCTGTGGGGGATACACGGCGCGGTCAACCGGCTCATCCCCGGCGACCGCGAGGGCGAGCCCTTCCTGCCCGAGCAGCGGCTGGCGCTGGCCGACGCGCTGAGCGCCTACACCGCGGGGGGAGCGTGGATCAACCACCTCGACCACCTCACCGGCACGATCGCCGTCGGAAAGTACGCGGACCTGGCCGTGCTGGACCGCGACCCGTTCGAGGAACCGGCCCACGAGGTCGCGGACGCGCGGGTGGACCTCACCTTCGTCGAGGGCGTCCTGGTTCACGAGCGGACCTCCCGATGACCACGACCGGGGCCGGGCGGGCGACCCCGAGCGCCCTCCCGGTGACGACCTCGCCGAAGACCACCGGATCAACCTCAAGAGAGGATCCCTGATGGAAACCCTCAGGATCGGCCCGGCCCCTCTCCACCCGGGAGCCGAACAGTTCATGGTGCCCATGCGCGACGGCACCCGGCTGGCCACCGACGTCTACCTGCCGCCCGCACCCGGCAGGCACCCGGTCGTCGTCTCGCGCATGCCGTACGACAAGGCGAGCGCGTGGATGGCCGTCGACAGGATCGCGCCGCGCTACCTGGAGCGCGGCTACGTCTTCGTCGCCCAGGACGTACGCGGCAAGTTCCGCTCGGAAGGCGAGACGATGCCGTTCGTCCACGAGGTCGAGGACACCTACGACACGCTCGACTGGGTGGTGGGGCAGCCCTGGTCGGACGGGGCGGTCGCGATGACCGGCGACTCCTACCACGGCTACACGCAGTGGGCGGGAGTCGCCGGCGGCCACCCGGCGCTGCGGGCCGTCGCGCCCCGGGTGACCGGTACCGGCATCTCGGACATGCTCCTCGTCGGCCGGGTGAGCTGCCTGTATCAGGCCGCCTACTTCGCGCACATGTGGGTGGACCGGGACGTCCACTACTACGAGACCGATTGGTCGGTCCGGCCGCTGAGGGAGGTCTTCGAACCCGCCTTCTCCGCGATCGGAGCCCGCTCCGCGGCCGTGGACGCGATGCTGGCCGGCTGGCCGCCCGTCAACCCGTTCGCCTCCCGGCACCCGTTCACCGCACGCCCCGTCCCGGTGCTGCACCGGGTCGGCTGGTTCGACAACCTCATCGACCTGTCCATGCGCGACCACTCGGCGCAACTCGCCGTACCGGCCTGGCGGGACCTCGCCTACCTCGACGCCGACGCCTGCGACCACCACACCTACCATCTCGCCCAGGCCCCCGTCGCCCCCGCGGACGACCACGCGCTCGACGCCGCCCTGCTGGACCGGATCCTGCCCCGCTACCTCGGCCGGACGCTGGACTTCTTCGACGTGTTCGTACGAGGGCTGCGGCCGGTCACCTCGCTGTCGCGGGCGACGTGGTTCCAGGGGCACGACGGCGAGCGCACGGCGGGCGAGTGGCCGCCGCGGGACGCGGTGGAACTGCTCCTGCACCCGTCGGGGAACGCGCTGGCCACCACGCCGGAGACGGGTGCGCGTGTCGTCAGATGGACGCACGACCCGGCCGATCCGGTCCCGTCGATCGTGAAGGATCCGTGGGTCTTCCTGCACGAGTACCCGGACGAGAGCCCGCTGCACGACCGGCCCGACGTGGTGGTCTTCACCGGCGAGCCCGCCGGGCGCCCGCTGGACCTGACCGGGCCGGTCAACGCCCTGGTCGCGGTCGAGACCGACGCGCCGAGCATGCACCTGTTCGTCAAGCTCCACGACGTGGCCCCCGACGGCTCCGCCCACATGATCTCCCGCGGGCAGGCGCTGATCACCGGGTCGGCGGGCGTCCAGGTCGATCTCGGCCACACCGGCTACCGGCTGAGGTCAGGCCACCGGCTGCGGCTCGTGCTCTCCTGCAGCGACTACCCGCTGTTCGCCCCGCACCCCGGCACCGCCGAGGACCCGTGGTCGGCGACCGCCACGCGCCCCTCGGTCCAGACCCTGCGCCCGGCGGCCACCTTCCTCTCCCTCACCGTCACCCCGTGAGCCCCTGACCGACATCCCGTGCCTGTGGTCAGGCGGCGGTGACGACACCGGAGGCGCCGTCGACGGTGATCTCCTGGCCGGTGACGATGTGCTCGGTCGCCCCGCTCACGCCCACCACGGCCGGGATGCCGTACTCGCGGGCCACCACGGCGCCGTGGGAGTTGGCGCCGCCCATCTCCATCACCAGGCCGCCCGCCGTCAGGAACAGCGGGGTCCAGCCGGGGTCGGTGGAGGGGCAGACCAGGATCTCCCCGGGTTCCAGGTGCGCGCCGACCGGGTCGAGGACGACCCTGGCGGCACCGGTGACGGTGCCCGCCGAGGCCGGGGTGCCGGTCAGCGCGCCGTTCACCGGTGCCCGTACGGCGGTGGCCTCCGGTTCGGTGCCGTCGGACAGCAGGACGCGGGGGACGTGCCTGCGGCGCAGTTCGCGGGCGGCCTCCGCACGCCGCCGCGTCACGAGATCTCCCAGTGCGGCCTCCGCCGGCGCGATGGCCCTTGGCGAGGACGGGGCGCCAAGGGCCGCCCTGGCCTCGTGGAAGGTCAGGAAGAAGACGTCGTCGGCGCGGGAGAGCAGGCCACGGGAGGCCAGCTCGGCACCGACGGCCAGCAGCTCGGCCCGCATCGCGGCCAGGGCGGTCACCACGACGTACTTGGGCATCTCACGCAGGCCCGCCAGCGCGCGGGTCCGGCCGAGCGCGAAGCGGACGAGGGGCCCGCGCGGCCCTCCGGCACGCCCGCTCAAGGTCTTGATCATGACAGTGGCCTCGGTGGCGCCCCTGGCGAACAGCGCGTCGGGGGCCAGGGCCGGGTCCTCCAGCCGCAGGTAGTTGGCGAGGACGCCGAGGATGTGGGTCGGCTCCTCCGACCAGCGCGGCAGCCCGAGGTCGATCTCGGCGACCGCCCTGACGCCGTAGCCGGAGAGGAAGTCCGCCAGGCCGTCTCCCAGCACGCCGGGCAGCGTCCCGGCGTGGAAGCGTTCGGCCAGCTCGGCGGCGGGGGTGCCGAGCAGCAGGGAGGCGGCCTCGCCGTCCTCGCGGATGCGGGCGGCCAGCCGCCACAGCGCCAGGTCCATCTCGGTGGTCACGTTGTGCGGGAGCCCGCGCAGCACCGTCTCCAGCTCACCGGGCCGGGCCCGGTCGCCCAGCACCAGGGCGGCCAGGCCGAGCATCGCGAACCCGGCGGCCGCGGCCGGGGCGATGGTCGGCAGCAGCGGGAAGATCTGGCCGCCCAGCATCCGCTCGACATGGTCGAGACGCTCGGCCGGGGTGGCGCCCCGCGGTGCCGGGAGCCGTCCCCGCAGACGCTCCCGGAGCAGCTCCACGTCCCGGTGCGCCGAGGCGGGGTCGCGCAGGGCCCGTACGAAGCGGCGCGGGATGTGGAAGCGGGCCGCGATCCGCATCGCCCGGCGCAGCGGCGGCCGGAGCGAGGGCTGGGTGACGCCGAACCGGGGGTCGTCGAACAGTCCGCGCAGCACCCTCGCGGACCTGGCCTCCATCACGTCGAGCACCTTCGGGAAGAGCACCCGGCCCACCCGGCTGCGAATGAGGCCGGTGACGTCGAAGAACAGCCGCCCGCCCGCCTCGGCGACGGGCGGGGCCCCGGCCGGCCGGTCGGCCACCGGCATCCCCAGCATCTCGGACACCGATGACGAGAGCAGCCTGAAGGCCGACATGCCCATGGGGGTGATCGGCCGGTGGAGACCCTGGGCCAGGCTGAAGCAGAAGTAGATCCGGGTGTCGCCGGGCCCGGAACCTCCGGACGGCACCTCCACCGCGGTTCCCGTGCCGCCCGTCACGGCGGGAGCAGCGCCCGCCGGGCTCGCGGTCGGCTCCGCGTGGTGGGGGATCGGGTAGAGGGTGGTGATGGGACGCGCCTGGGTCAGCCAGAGAACACCGGCGGCGTCGATGGCCCACTCGATGTCCTGGGGTGCCCCGTAGTGCCGCTCGACCCGGTCGCCGAGCTCGGCCAGCGCCGCCAGCCGCTCGTCGGTGACGCAGGCACTCTCCACGGGGTCCGCGGGGGTCTCGACGTGCTCGACGCCGCCGCCCGCCAGCGACCGTACGGCCACCTGCTTGTCTCCCAGGCGGCGCTCGGTGATCCGGCCGGTGGCGGTGTCGAGCACGAAGTGGTCGGGATTGACCGCGCCGGAGACCACGGCCTCGCCGAGACCGGGACTGGCGTCGATCACCGCCTCGCGCCGCCGCCCGGTGACCGGGTTGGCGGTGAACATCACCCCGGCCACCTCGGACTGGACCATCTCCTGGATGACGACCGCCAGGCGCACGGTGCCGTGGTCGATGCCGTTCGCGGCCCGGTAGGCGACGGCCCGGTCGGTCCAGAGCGAGGCCCAGCACCGCCGGACCGCGTCCAGCACGGCGTCGGCGCCGATCACGTTGAGGTAGGTGTCCTGCTGCCCGGCGAAACTGGCGTGCGGCAGGTCCTCGGCGGTCGCGGAGGAGCGGACCGCGACGGGGCCGTTCGCGCCGCTCCTCGCGACGTCCGCGATGTCATCGGGGACCGGTGCGGCGAGCACGGTCTCGCGGGCCTTGGCGGCCAGCGCGTTCAGGGCGGCGACGTCCTCGGCGGGCGTGGTGGCGAGCGCGGTGAGCAGATCCTTCAGCGCGGTCCGTTCGGTGACCCTGCGGTAGGCCTCGGTGGTGACGCACAGGCCCGGGGGAACGGGGAGCCCGGCGGTGGTGAGCACGCCGAGATTGGCCGCCTTGCCGCCGACCAGGGGCAGCATCTCCGCCCCGATGTCCTCGAATCTCAGGATGAGAGGCAGGGGCGCCTCCTGCTGAGACCCCGCCGGAGGTGTCGGGGATGGGATGTCGCCGGCCAGCCGGTCACGCTCCACGCCGTCCATCGGGCCGCTCCCTGTGTCGCTGCATCTGATGCGTGCTGCAACGTTAGGCCGGGGAGGCCAATAAATCAACAAGTGATGAATTATCTGCCGCGCCCGCCCGGCCAAGGCTCGTCATGCCTGTCCCGCCACCGCTCGGGGGCCCGGGAAACGGAACGGCGACGGCGCCGGCCTGGTGAGGCCGGTGCCGCCGCCGCGAAACGCGAGTCCGGAGGTCAGTGCCTAGTTGCCCCAGCCGAGGAGCCAGACCTGGCCGTTGGCCCCGTAGCGGTTCTTCTGCCACGGGTATGCCCGGGAGGAGCACACGCCCGTGTAGGGGTTGTAGGAGGTGCAGAAACGCCATCCGTCCGTGACGTCCCAGACGTTCCAGCCGACCCCGTACGCCTGGATGTTCTGGCAGCCCTCGTACATGTAGGTGGGCAGGTTGGTGCTTCCCGTGCAGCTCGCCGAGGTGTACGTGATCTGGGTGCCGTTGCCGCACCACGTGTGGTAGCCGAACCCGCTGAGGCCCGGAGCCCCGTACGTGGTCGTCAGATACCAGCAGCCCGACGTGAAGTTACCGGAGGTGTTGGAGAACTGCCTGGCGGGCGACAGGATGCCGCTGGCGAACCTGCCCTGGTTGGTGTCGATGATCCGGGGAGGGGTTTCCTGCTGGCGGGACATGTCGATGTACTTGTCCAGCCCCCTCCTGCGGATCTCGTCGGCGGTCAGGGCGCGCGCCGTGGGCCTGGGGGGCGGATCGACCCGCTGGACCGGGGCAGCCGGCGAGCCGCCCGGGGAGGCCGGCGGGGCGGGTGAGAAGGCTCCGAGGCTCAGGACGGCGATCGCCGCGAACGCGCAGCTGACCGTGACTCGGGCGAATCGTCGATTCAATGGCATGCGGCATGCTCCTTATCAAAACGGCGCGCCGTGGGCAGGGGCGTAGGCATCCCCGTCCACGGGGCGAGCTTGATGGCGTAGGAAATATATAAGCCCGCCTTTCCTGGAGTGCGGAATCTGGTTTCCGGCAGGGTAAACGAAAATTTCCCCGGGTAATCGGCAGGAGGTCTTGCGTGACCTCGCCGCCTGTGATTTCACGGGCCTGACCAGGCCGCAGGGAACCCAGTGCGACGTGTACGAAAGGGATTATGAAGGACCGGCGTGTTTTTCCGGCGGGCGGCTCGGGCGCCTTTCCTGGGAATTCCCGAGAGTAAGCGAATCGTGCCCCGGCCGGACTTCTTTCGCTGATTTACCGCCCGTTTGGGGGACGTGTTCCGACAAGCGTGCTCAATCCGGTACCGGGGCCGGGCGCGGAAACCGGTTGTTCGTTTCCCGGGAGGATCGCCCGGTGCCCGTCACTCCGGCGTCCTGCTTCGAGGCCGATCAGCCGCCGATCCCCGGGCGGGCCCGGCGTCCGCCGACCCGGCGCACCGGATCCGGGCCTCTCGCGATCGTTGGAACCGGCGTGGGAATCGGATAGGAAGGAGAGCATGACTACCGAGCAGACGTTCGTCATCGTCGGAGCGGGCCTGGCCGGGGCCAAGGCGGCGGAGTCCCTGCGCGAGGAGGGCTTCTCGGGCCGGATCACGCTGATCGGCGCCGAGACCGAACTCCCGTACGAGCGGCCCCCGCTCTCGAAGGGCTACCTGCTCGGCAAGGAGGAGAAGGCCAAGGTCTACGTCCATGACGAGGGCTGGTACGCGGACAACTCCGTGGAACCGCTGCTCGGGCGCCGCGTGACGGACCTCGACCGGGCCGCGCACCAGGTGGAACTGCACGACGGGCGGCGCATCCGGTACGACAAGCTGCTCCTCGTGCCCGGCGCCTCACCGCGCCGCCTCGGCGTGCCCGGCGCCGACCTGGACGGCGTGCACTACCTCCGCAGCCTCGACGACTCCGAGCGGCTGCGCGAGGCGATCCGCGGCGGGGGCAGGGTGGCCGTCGTGGGCGCGGGCTGGATCGGGCTGGAGACCGCCGCGGCCGCCAGGGAGTACGGCTGCGAGGTGACGATCATCGGGCCGAGGGCGGTGCCGCTGCACACCGCGCTCGGCCCCGAACTGGGCGCCTTCTTCGCCGACGTGCACCGGCGGCACGGCGTCGACCTGCGGCTCGGCCGCGAGGTGACCGGGCTGCTGGGCTCCGGACGCGTCCACGCGGTCGCCACCGACGACGGGCAGGAGGTCGCGGCCGACGTGGTGATCGTCAGTGTCGGCGTGAACCCCAACACCGAACTCGCCGAGCGGGCCGGCCTGGCGGTGGAGAACGGGATCGTCGTCGACGAGTCACTCCGCACCGACGACCCCGACGTCTACGCCGCCGGTGACGTGGCGAACGCGTTCAACCTCCTGTACGGCACCCGCATCCGCGTCGAGCACTGGGCCAACGCACTCAACGGAGGGCTGACCGCGGGTAAGGCCATGCTCGGCCGGCCGGTCGTCTACGACCGGCCGCCCTACTTCTTTACCGACCAGTACGACGTCGGCATGGAGTTCTCCGGCTGGTTCGCGCCCGGCGGGTACGACTCCGTGGTCATCCGCGGAGATCTGAAGTCGGGCGCCTTCCACGCCTTCTGGCTCGCCGACGGGCGCGTCGTGGCGGGGATGCACGTCAACCAGTGGGACGAGGGCATCGCACCGGCCCAGGATCTGATCCGCAGCGGTGCGACCGTCCGCCCAGAGCGGCTCGCCGACCTCTCCGTACCGCTGAGCGACGTCACGAAAGGCTGACACGCACGGCCTCGCCCCCGGTACGGGAACCGGAGCGGCCGCTCGCCCGTCCACGGGTAAGGAGCCATGGGAAGAGGGGCCGTAGGAGGCGAGCATGACCCCCACCGAAAACGTGACCATAGAGACACGAGGCCACCGGGAGTCGCTCGCGCTGACCGGGACCGTCTGCGACCTCTACCAGGCGGTGTTCTCGTTGCCTCCCTTCAACGGGAACCGCGCGGAGTTCGCCAACCAGCGCTCCTACTTTCCCCACCTGATGGACCAGCCCGGATTCCGGCTGACCACCGCGCGCTCCGGCCCCGACTTCGTCGGATTCGGGTACGGGTACCTGCTGCCCGCCGACGCCCGCTGGTGGACCGGGCTGGCCGAACCGGTCGACGAGGAGTTCGCGACCGAGACCGGGACCAGGACGTTCGCCATCATCGACTACGGGGTGCTGCCCGGCTGGCGTGGCCTCGGGGTCGGGCACCGGATCCACGACGAGCTGATCGCCGGATCCGGTGCCGAGCGGGCGACCCTGTCGGTGCAGCCCAGGGCGGCGCGGACCCGGGCGATCTACCGGCGGTGGGGGTGGCGGAAGGTGTCCCACAAGCTGCTGGACCCGCCGATCCCCGCCCCGGTCTTCGACATCCTGGTGCTGGAGAAAATACCCACGGCGCGCCGCCGGTGAGCCGACTCGTCAGACGATTCGCGAGGTGATTCGCCAGGTGATTCGTCAGGCGATGAGCTGGAGGGCATGCAGCTTCTCGTCCAGAGCGGCCACCTGGCGGGTTCTCGCCCACGGGTTCAGCGCCTCGCGGATCTCCACCACCGAGCGGGCCAGCCGCGGCGAGGTGTTCCGGCAGGTGAGGCGGGCGGCCTCGCCGATATGCTCGCACGCCTCGTCGATGGCGCGCAGCCGCAGATGCGCACGCGCCAGATCCAGTCGGCTGAACGCCAGGTTGCGGACGAACGTCGGGTCGATCCGGGCCAGGGAACGGGCGGCCATCTCGACGGCGGCCTGGGCGTCGCCCATGTCCAGCAGACACTTGGTCTTGGTCGACAGATACTGCCCGTCGCCGTAGAAGTAGAGCAGCTTACCGCCCACGTCCTCCGTGCCCGCGTGGCCGAGCTCGCGGAGGCCCCGGTCCAGGCTCCTCATGCACCGGGCGTGGTCCTTGTGGCGATCGGTCTTGGCCGAGCGGCGCAACACCGCGGAGTAGGCGCGGGCGCCGACGTCGCACGCGTACGACACCAGCAGCTTGCTACCAGCCCGCTGCCCCCAGGCCAGCGCCCCCAGAGCGTGCTCGACACCCTGGCGGGGATCGCCCTGCCAGGTCGCCAGCTGCGACCAGTTGGCCAGGACGAAGCTGTTCATCGCGTCGTTGTCGGCCCGGTGCGCGGCCGACTTGGCCTGCTCGTAGTAGTAGTTCGCCCCGTTGAAGTCGTTGAGGTTGAACAGCACCCAGGCGGTGAACCTGCAGATGTTGGCCAGCAGGTACAGCAACCTCTCGCGCACCTCGTCCGTCGACGCGGCCGGGATCAGCGATCGCACCAGGTGCTGCTGGGCCAGCACGGTCCCCAGCACCGACTGGGGGCCGAGACTGTCCTCCTGGCGCATGCAGTGATGCAGTACCGCGTCGATGTGGTCGACCGTCGCCTGGTCCACCCGGGACGGCTCGGCGGCGATCAGGGCGAGCCGGTCGAGCTCGTCGTCGTTCAGCCGGTCCAGTAGCGGAGAGGCCGCCGCCGCGGCCGCCGCGGCCCTGACCAGGGCCAGCACGTCGCGCCGGTTCATGGACGCCGCCCACTGGGCGAGAGCCCGTACGAGGGCGTCGTACTCCTCCTCGCGGGTCGACCCGACCGGCGCGGGTCCGGCGGGCAGGGCCGGCAGGGTCGCCAGCACCCCCTGGATATCCTCGTGGCAGAGGCTGCCCGCGGCTCCCGCGGCCACCAGTTCTCGTCCCCGGAGTCGGGCGGCCGGGGCGTTGTGCTCGTCGGCATCGCGGTGGTCTTCACCGTCGACCAGATCGGCGGTGCGGCAGTGATAGATACGGGCCAGCCGGTTCAGACCGGCGATCGGCGGCTCGTTGCCGGTGGGGCCAGGCCAAGCCTCCCACGACCCGAGCTTGCGGGTCGTCAGTGGCTCGTTCGGCCAGTACTCGTTCCATAGATGGCAGACCTTGGCTTGTGTGAGTCGATGCGCCTCCCGGAAGCCCTGACGGGAGTTCAGGTGCCAACGTCGCTGGAACTCCGCTGCGACCTCCGCCCACGTGCAACCACGCTCGCGGAGTTCAGCGCTGAAGATGTCCATCTGCTGCTTGACGCTGCGCGGTGCACGTGGCATCGGCTCGGCCTCTCCCGGCGGGTCCTCCGGTGGTGATTCTTCGGGCCGAACGTTACTGGTCGATCACGTTCGGTGACGGCAGAGTGCAGAAATCAGCGACCAGATCGCCGATCCCTGTCGCGTCATCGTCGTGCGGGGCGAATCGACATCCGACAGCGACCAACAGACGTGGTCTCGTCGCCTGTTTCCGGCACGCTCCGCACAGGAGGGTTGAGACAACGCCGGAGCCACCGGATTCGCGTGATCTCATGGCTCGGGCGGGGCGTCCCTATCTGCGCCGGGGACGTGCGACCGAATCTCCGTTGAACCTCCCTGGAGCCATCACATGACCGTGCTCCCCGTCGAACGGCCGGGACCGATGCACTCACCGTTTCACCCCGATCTGGGCGCCCCCGACGAGCTGTCCCTGGACGCGGCCGAGCTGCGGCTGGCGGCGCAGCCGACCGCCGCGTCCCAGGCCCGCGACTTCACCCGTACGCAGCTGCGCAGGTGGGGCCTGCGGGAGCTTTCCGATGTCTGCGTGCTGGTCGTCTCGGAGATGACCACCAACGCCATCAAGGCCACCGCCGTCCCGCACACTCCGGACGGCTACGCCTGCCCGCACCCTTCGGCCCCCTGTGCCTGCTCGCAGGTCGCCGGCCCGTACCCGATCGTGCTGCGGCTGCGCCTCACCACCGTGGGCCTGTTCGCGGAGGTCTGGGACAGCAGCGACGGCGAGCCCCAGATCACCGAGGCGGGGGAGGACGACGAGAGCGGCCGGGGCCTGCAACTCGTCGGCGTCTGCACCGACGAGTGGGGCCACTACCGGTCACCGGCCAGGGGGAAGGTCGTCTTCGGCCGCTGGGCTCTGCCGTTCGCCCGGTACGACCTGGACGTGGTGCCCCGGCAGCCGTCCGCGTACTCCCGGATCCGTACGGCACGTACGTGATCCTTTGCTCCGCGACGAGGTGGGACTTTGCGGAGAGGTACTGCCCTGCTTCCCCGGCAGTCGGCTGGACGCCGTTGATTCCAGCCTGTTTTGTTGGCTCGTTTTACTAAGGTCTGCTCGGTAGGCGATGAATCTACCGAGCCGGTGTCGACAGGCAAGGGCCGTTATGACGGGTGCCGGCCCATGCCCGCGAAAGAGAGCCGAACGGCTTTCGCGACACCGCCGGCCTCGCCGACGGCGCCTGACCGCGGAGGAACTGGTCGCCCACCACCGTCGACTCCCGCGCGTGAACCACGAACTCATGCGCCGAGAGGCCGACGATTTCTTCGGCATGGAAGATCGCGTCGGCAGCGATGACGCTCCTTGGGAGCGTGATCATGCCTGACCATGACGAGTCGGGAGTACTCGACACCCGCACATACATCGATCTCGATCTGATCGATCCGGCGCGGTCGCCGACCATCCCCGAGATCCCCCTTGCCGACTCCACCAGGGCGTCGCCATGGCAAAAGGCGGTGGAGTCAGAGCCGCACGCATGGAAAAGCTGGGAGCGGCCGTCGCCGATTCGGATCTCCCCTCCCCATGTCCACGACAACGACCAGGGCACGGACCAGTTACACGATCGGCCGGACAAGTCAGCCGTCCCGCACCCACGGCCGCAGCTTCTCCGGATTGCGGACCGCCCAGATCCGGGTGACGCGGCCGTTGGCGACATCGAACGAGGCTACGGTCATGACGGTGCCGGCATGCTGGGCCACCAGGCCCGGCACACCGTTGACCGACCGCTCCAGGAGTTCGAACCCCGGAGCCTTGTCGGCGATGGCGACCATGTACTGGGCGATGCGCGTACCGCCTTCGATCGGGCGTAGGACGGTACCGACCATGCCGCCGCCGTCGGCGGTCATCACGGCGGCCGGGTCGAGGAGCTCGATGAGGGCCGCGATGTCCTTGGCCTCCCATGCCTCTTTGACATGCCGCACCGCGTCGGCCTGCTCGGCCGCCGTCACCGGAGCCCGCGCGACGCGCACCCGCCGCCGAGCGGAGGCCGCGAGCTGCTTGCAGGCCGCGGAGGTCCGGCCGAGGATGCCGGCGATCTCGGCGAAGGGGTACCGGAAGACGTCGTGCAGGACGAACGCCACCCGCTCGGCGGGTGTCATCGACTCCAGGACGACGAGGAAGGCCATGGTCACCGATTCATCCAGGACCATCTGGTCGGCGGGGTCGGTGCCATGGCCGTGGTCCCACTCGGTGTGGTCGGGCAGCGGATCGGGCAACCACGCGCCGACATAGCGTTCACGCCGGGCCCGCGCCGAGCCGAGCACGTCCAGGCAGATGCGGCCGGTCACCGTCGTCAGCCAGGCGCCGGGGGACACGATCTCGTCCTGCCGACTTCGTGGCAGCGCGTACCAGCGCGCGTAGGCCTCCTGTACGGCGTCCTCGGACTCGGCCAGTGAACCGAGCAACCGGTAGGCGACATTGAGCAGTTGGCGTCGCTCGCCGGCCATCTCATCGGTGCTCGTCCCAGCCGCCCCCATGCTCCCGACCGCCTCCTCGCCTTACCTTTCGCAGGCCCGCGTCGTCGGGCTGGTGAGACCTTATCGACCTACTGCCCCCCGGGCGGAAAAGGGGACCGTGGCATGGCAACCCAGGCGACGGCACAGCGCCGCTTCTCGTTTCTGCAGATCGCGATCACCCTGCAGACCCTGACCATCTTCCTGCAAGCGGTCTCCGCCGGACTGCTGCTGACCTCGCCCTACGGAGAGACACTGCACAGCGCCGGAGCCCGCGTGATGTACGGGGCGTCGGTGCTGTACGTGCTCGCGGCGGTGCTGGCGTGGAAGCCGGGCGGCGGCTCGCCCCGGCCCATCTGGCACGCGTCCGGCTTCCTTGTCCTCGCCTCGGTCCAGGTCGCGCTCGGCATCGCGCACATACCGTCGGTCCATCTCCCCCTGGGCGTCCTGATGTTCGGACTGAGCGTGCTGGCGCTGGCGCGGCGCTGAAGTCCGATACGGGGGCATACAGGGATCAGTTGGGGCCTGTCTGGCGGATCAGGCCGTGTCAGGGGGCCTTTGTGCTGGTGAGCGAGGACTGGCGCGTCGAGATGCATGCGGAGCGTGGCAACCGACGACAACGCCGCAGAAAACGGGGTCTCTCCTGCTCGGGCGAGGCCGAGAGCTTGGGGAAGTGGCAGGGCCCGCGACCGCGGCAAGATCCGCCGAACAGGCCCTAGTAGTGGGTGTCTCTCCACGATGCCCCGGCTCTGGGGTCGGGCGTCGCGGGTGAGGTGGCGCGCAGACCACCTCCCGTCGCTATCGCACGAGTCCGTGCAGCAGTGCGATCCACATCGCGTCCGCCTCGGGGGCCTGCCACCGGTCGCTCTCGCCGATGGACGGCCCTGCCGGTACGCGCTCGGTACGGCGGACGAACCTCAGCTCGTTCACCTGGCACAGCTCATAGAGGGTCGGGCCGCAGTCGCAGGTCCATCTGAGAACCCGCACCTTTTCGTCTCCGCGTGACGGACCCCAGGTCAGGGCCTCGCAGTGGGATCGCGGGGGAAGCACATGAGGGCTCAGGCAGCGGGGCGGGCAGTCCCAGCGGACCATGTGGTCACCGTCCGCCGAGCTGGAATCAGACGACCCGTCCGGCCGAGGTCTCGTACCAGCCCCAGTCCGAGGACAGCTGCTGAACCAGCCAGAGGCCGCGTCCACCGCCGCTGTCAGGATCGGCGTCCAGGCAGACCCGGGGTCGCTGTCCGGTGGTGGATCCGGCGTCGATGACATCGATATGGAGCGTTCCATCTGGCACGCAAGGTAGGGGCCAGGCCCCTGGATCATCGGGGCCACCCCAGGCCGGCTCCCGGGCGGCCTCGACGGGGGTGCGCAACGCCTGGACCGGGGCCCACGAGCCCTACTCACGCATGATTGCCGCGAGGGCGGTCGATCGCCTCTTACCGCTGCGTGGCTGTACGTGGACCTGGTGCGCGCGGATGCTCTGGGACCAAACAGGAGGCGCTGGCCTTTCCGCTCCGCGAGAGGTACGCCGTGGTTGGCGATCTGCAACATCGGAGGACAAACGCGCCCGCGATCGTGAGAAAGAGCGCGGGCTTGCCAGCCGAGAAGCGCAATGCCTCCGGCCGGCTCGTCGAAGCGCCGTCACCACCAGCTGGATACGAGCCCTCGATCAACTCGCCTCGCCTGCCAGCGCCTGGGCGCGAGCGAGTACCTTCAACTGGGCGGCGTTGAACAGCTCGGCGAAAGCGGACGCGATCGCGGCCTCGGCGAACCTCGGGCCGCGCGTCGCCGCGGAGCCGGGGTCCGCCATCCAGGGGAACCGGGCCTGGCTCCGCTGGATCGACTCGGCCAGATGGCGCGCGATGGTCTCGATCGTCGCATCGTCGGCGTCCTCTGGGAGGTAGTAGAACTCTTCGTCGGCCTCGCCCTCGGTGGCCTCTGTCATGAGCTGACGGAGGTCGTCGAGAGCGCTGTCCTTGAGCACCCCCGAGAACACGGTCAGCAAGGCCCGGTCCCGCTCCGACAATCCTTCTGCGACCGGACCGAACGGCAGTGGGGTGTCCAAGGGGGCCCGGTACTTGAGGATGACAGCCAGCTCCGCGCGAATCCGTTGCAGGCGCTCGATCGTGCATGCCAGCTCGGCATCGAGCACGCGGATGGCTTCGTCGGGCTCCTCGTCCGCACTCCCCATCGCCCGGATCTGGGCGAGCGACAGGCCGAGCTCGGTCAGCCGCTTGATCTGAAGCAGCCGGACGAGGTGCGTCGTCTGGTATTGCTTGTACCCGTTGGGCGCTCGGCCGGGCAACTCGAGCAGCCCCATTTGGTGGTAGTGCCGCACCGTCTTGATGGTGGTGCCGGCGAGGTCGGCGAGCTGTCGCGTGCTCCAGGCCATGCCCGGGTCCTCCTCTGATGTCGCGCCGGATCGTCCTGGATCGAGCACAGCCCATGCCCAGGGACACGCTCAACCGCCGGGCCCTCGATCCTCGTTGTAAGAGCAGACGACCATCATCATGCTCGTCGAAGACACGGATGCTCACGCTCGGCCAGATCCATCTTCTCTGCGATGGCTCGGGCAACCGGTTGACACGGTCGCGGATTGCAGGTTCCGCGACCGGCTGTCCAACGTGACCGCCGCTGAGCAGGCAATCCGCGCGTCGTGTCCGCCGGCGGCGAGAAGTCCGCTGACGGACAGCAGGTCGGCCGCGACGTCCGGGGCGATCGGTCTCTTTCGTCGGTACATGGCGCTGGAAGGCAACACCATTGCGCCGGCGGGCAATTATGTAAGATCTTTCACTTTTAATTATGGGAAGTATGGCCGGCGGGGATTCTGAGAACAATATTCGGGTTCGGTAATCTTTATGGTCTGATTTGTCCGATAGGCCGGAAAGGGGTCGTCAAAGATCTCGAACAGTTCGTCGATATCCGAGGGCGGATGTTGATTCGATGGTTACTCCGAATGGCAGCGGCATCATCGGAATCTGCTGTTTATCAGCGCATCCCCGGCTGATATGGCAAAGTGTCCAACCGATATCGATAAGTAAGGGTGGACCGTCCGAGGGATATCGGTGCTGAGGCTGCCCTTCGCCTGTCCGTACGAAGAGCCGGTGTTCGGTAACCGAGGTCAAGTGAATCCTTCCCCCTCTCGGAGTGTGGCCGCGGAGCGCCACAGGTCTCCCGGCCTGGTTGCAGGGGTCGGGCGGCACCGCGCCCCGAATCGCGACCGGCTCCACGAAATCGATGCGCTCCGTATCGCCGCGGCTGTCTCCGTGGCGATATACCACTACGTCTTTTCCGGGTACGCGGGCGGTGCGATCCAGGTCGGTTTTCCCGCAGGGAGTGAGATCGCCAGATTCGGCTACCTGGGCGTGGACGTTTTCTTCATGATCAGTGGCTTCGTCGTGCTGCTCAGTGCCTGGAACCGTCGCCCGGGAGCCTTTCTGGTCTCGCGAATCGTCCGCCTCTATCCGGCCTTCTGGGTCGCGGTCACGATCACGACGGTGGTCTCGGTCACGCTGGGTATGGGAAAATATCCCATCACCTTTGGGCAGTATCTGGCCAATCTGACGATGTTCAACGCGTTGCCCGACATTCCCAACGTCGACGTCGTCTACTGGACTCTGTGGGCCGAGATCAGGTTCTACGCGCTCATCCTTGTGCTCGCCTGGATCGGCATCACGCGAAGCCGGGTCATCGGAGTGCTGTGGGGCTGGCTGGCCCTGACCTTCCTGCTGCAGAGCGGAGTGCTTCCCTCCTCGGTTCACTCGGTGGCCGACCTGGTGGTGCAGTCGCAGTTCTCGCACTACTTCATCGCGGGCATGGCCCTGTGCATGGTCTACCGGTTCGGCCTGTCCTGGCGGCTCGGCGCGATCGTCGTGGTCTCCCTCGGCAACGCCGTCTACCGGGGCATCGAGTTCGCCGGCAAGGTGAGCACCCGCTACCACACCGAGATCGGGACCGCCGTCGTGGTGGCCGTCATCATCGCGATCTTCACGGTGATGACCCTCGTCGCGCTCCGCGCCACCCAACGTCTCGGACGTCCCTGGTTCGCCGTCGCCGGAGCGCTGACCTACCCGCTGTACCTGGTCCACGCGCACGTCGGTTTCGTCATCTTCGACCGGCTCGGCGGCAGCGTGCCACGGTACTTCCTGCTGGCCGGCCTGGTGGCGCTGATGGGCCTGGCGGCCTACGCCATCCACATCCTGGTCGAACGCCCGCTGGCGCCCTTGCTGAAACGGCTTCTCACGCCGGTGGCTCGGTGACGCCGTGTATGTCCGTCTTTCCGGGCCGCCGGGTGGAGGTGCGGCTGATCAGGTGCCAGGAGATGTCGGTGCTCTGGTCGGCGGGGGCGGGGTGGCCAAGGGCGGTGCGGGCGCAGCGGGCGCCCTGGTCGCGGAGGGACTGGGCGATCGTGGTGAGCCCGGCGGGGGTGGCCGCGTCGGAGTCGTCCCAGCCGCTGAGGGTGAGGTCGCCGGGGACGCTCAGGCCCAGCCGGGCGGCGGTGCGCAGCGCGCCGAGGGCCAACTCGTCGCTCATCGCGGCGATCGCGTCGCAGGCGTACGGGCCGGTGAGCAGTTCGGCCACGAGGGCTTCGGCCTCGTGCGCGCTGTTGGTGGAGCAGACGGCGACCAGGACCTGTGACCAGTCGCCGCCGGTCTCGGCCCAGGCGTCGCGGTAGCCGCGCAGGCGCTGCCGGGTGACCCGGAAGGTCGAGGCGTCGGGGTCGATTCCCGGAGACGCGCTGGCCGGAGTGGTGCCGGGAGGTTCGGCGTTCGGGTCGAGGGCCGCGGGGACGGAAGCAGGGACAGGGGCGGAGGGCGCGGTAGCGGGAACGCGACCGCGATCCGGAGTGGGAGTACGCCCGAGATCGGGGAGCGGGCCGGGACCGGCCGTACCGAAGGCGACCTGGGAGATCCGGTCGCGGTCGAGGGGGAAGCTCAGCACTCCCGGGCGCCGTGCCCCCGCGAAGACCTCGCGGCCCACGGCAGCGGCGGCGGCGCGGTCGTCCGCGGCCACGAAGAACAGGCCGTCGCGGTGGGGGCCGCCGTGGATCACGGCGGGCAGGCCGGTGGCGGCGATGGCGTCGATGACGGGGTCGTCGTCGGCCGTCGTCCAGACCACGAAGGCGTCGACGGCGGCCTCGGTGACCCGGTCGACGTCGGAGGGGGCTCCGGTGACCGGGACGAGCGTCAGCGCCATGCCGTGGTCGGCGCAGACCTGGGCGACGCCGGACAGGAAGCGGGTCGCCTGGGGGTCGTCGAAGGCGTAGGTGAGGTGCTCGCCGAGGACGACGCCCAGGGTGCCGGTGTGACCCCGGCGCAGTGACCGCGCGCCGGGGTGTGGCCCCGGGTAGCCGAGGCGCTCGGCGGCCTCGCGGACCCTGGCCCGTGCCTCGTCGGAGACCCGTCCCGGCTGGCCATAGGCGTACGAGACGGTCATTACGGACACCCCTGCCGCGCGGGCGACCTCAGCCATGGTCACCCGGCGTCGTGCCGTCCGTCCGCTCATGGGCCGAGGATATCTGTGTATCGATACACAAGGAGTTTGTGTATCGTTACACACGTGTCAGTGGATAAGGGTGGTACCCGGGCGCGTGCGGCCTATGCGGGTTTTGCCGCGTTCGGTGCTTTCTGGGGAGTGTGGGGTGCCTCGGTGCCCGCTATCCGTGCCCAGGCGGAACTCGGTGACGGGGAACTCGGTACGGCGCTGCTCTTCATCGGGGCGGGGGCGCTGCCCGCGATGCTGGTCACCGGCAGGGCGGTCGACCGCTGGGGACTCCGGGTCGCCGCGCTGCTGCTGGTGACGCTCGGCGCGGCGGGGACGCTGGTGGCCGTGGCCGGACGCGACTTCTGGAGCCTGTCGGCGGGTCTGGCCCTGCTCGGCGCCTCCTCGGGCGCGGCGGACGTCGCGATCAACTCCGCGGCGGGCTCGGCGGAACGGGCCTCCGGCAGACCGGTCATCACCCGCGCGCACGGCACCTTCTCCGCCCTGGTGGTGGTCGGCAGCCTCTCCGCCGGGCTGCTCGGCGCCCTGGGAGTGCCGGTCGTCGTACCGTTCCTGCTGGTCGCGGTCGCCGCGACCGGTGCGGCGCTCAGCGTCGTCGCCGATGCGCGGGTCGCCCCGGTCGCGGCGGGGGCCGCCCGGGGCGGCGAGCGGCGCGGGGACGAGGTAAGCCGAGCGGGCGGGAGCAGGGGGCCTGGTCGGCCGAAGTACGAGGTGAGCCAGGCAGGTGAGAGAAAGGGCAGTGGCCGGGCGGAGGTGCAGGACGGCGAGCGGCGCGGGGACGCGGTAAGCCGATCAGGCGGGAGAGGGGTGCGTCTGTTCCCGCTGCTCGTGGTCGGCGGGCTGGGCGCGCTGGCCTTCGCGGTGGAGAACGCCCACCAGAGCTGGGGCGCGGTCTACCTGGCGGACGTGGCCGACGCCGGTCCCGCGCTCGCCTCGGCCGGTCCGGCGGTCTTCGCCGCCGTCGTCGCCCTCACCCGCTTCGCCGCCGGCGCGTTCGGCTCCAGGTACGCCACGATCGTGCTGGTCTCCGGCGCCGTGACGGCCGCTGCCGGAACCCTGCTGGTGTCCGCCGCGCCGTCCGTCCCGGTGGTCCTGCTCGGGCTGGCCCTGGCCGCGGCCGGTACGGCGGTGCTCTTCCCCACGCTGATGGGCGTCGTCGCCGCCCAGGTCGGCGAGGCAGCCAGGGGGAGGGCGACATCCGTGGTGGCCACCGTGGCCTACCTGGGCTTCCTCGCCGGTCCCGTCTACGTCGGGCGCTGGGCCGAGGCCACCGGCCTGTCGGGGGCGATGACGGCCGTCGCCGCCCTGGCCGCCGCCCTCGCGGCCCTGTCCTGGCCCGCCCTGCGATCGACCGCCCGCACCGGCTCTTCGTGGGATCCCGGTGACCTCCCCCCTGCGGAGCGAGCCTTCGGCCGCATCTCATAGCAGCCCGGCCGGTTCCCACGCGGCCTGCGTACCGGCTGTTTCCGGTAGTGGCCATAGTTCGACCGTCTCCGACCGCCCTGGCAAGGTGTCCGGGATGCTTCGGATGAACACGATGACCCGCGTGTCCTGGAGCGCGTCGCAGGCCAGTTCCGTCGCGCGTCTGGGGGTGTTTTCGATCCCCTGCCACATGGGGAAACAACAACGCCGGTTTTCGATCTGCCGAACGTGAGCCTTTCGATCCGCCGAGATTTCGAGGTGGCCGGACGGTGCTCGGGAGTTCCGGTCCGACCCTGCGCCGCCCCTTGGTCCGGACACCCGCCGACCCGGGACTCCATCCGGTCGGCCGCGTGCCGGAGTCTGGTCGCTCGCTTCCGGGCCAGGCTCCGGCAGTGCTACTGGGCGCTGGCAGCCGGGCGTACCACGATCTCGTTGACGTCGACGTCGACGGACCGGCCGATCGCGAAGGCGACGGCGTCCGCGATCGCCTCGCGTCACCGAGTCTGGGCGGGTCGCGGGTCGCCGACCAGGACGCTCACCGCCTGGGTGTGACACACCCGGGCAGGCCGCCGTCTGCCTGTCTAACCTGGGGGTATGGCTGACAACGAGCTGGGAGACTTTCTGCGCGCACGCCGCTCGGGCCTGCTGCCAAAGGACGTCGGCATGGCGACCCATGGGGTACGCAGGGTCGCCGGACTGCGCCGCGAGGAGGTCGCCGTTCTGGCCGGTATGAACGCCGACTACTACACCCGCCTGGAACAGGGGCGCGAACGCCACCCCTCACCCCAGGTGCTCGACGCCCTCAGCCGTGCCCTGCACCTGGACGCCGACGCCCGCGCGCACCTGTACCGGCTGGCGGGCACCGCGCCGAACGAGCGGCCGGACCAGACCCGGGACACGGTCGGCCCCGCACTGCGCCAGCTGATGGACGGCTACCCGAACACTCCCGCGTTCGTCGTCAACCGCACCCTGGACATCCTTGCCGCCAACGCCCTGGCCGAGGCCCTGTTCTCGCCCTTCGAGCCCGCCGACAACCTCGCCCGGATGGCCTTCCTCGACCCCGCGGGACGGCACTTCTACACCCGCTGGAACTGGGCCGCCCAGGCCACCGTGGCCAACCTGCGGCAGGCGGCCGGGTTCGACCCCGAGCATCCCCGGCTCCGCGAGCTCGTACGGACCCTGACCGAGCAGAGCAGGGAGTTCGCGGCCCTGTGGAGCGCCCACAGCGTGCGGGGCAAGACCCGGGACGCCAAACAACTCATGCACCCGGATGTCGGCCCCCTGACCCTTACCTATCAGGCCTTCGACGTGCGTGACGCGCCCGGCCAGCAGCTGATCATCTATCATGCCGAACCCGGCAGCCCCAGCGCCCAGGCACTCACCCTGCTCGGCAGCATAGGCGCCACCCGGCGACAGCCCCTGGACCGTTCGGCCGATTGAGTGCCCGTGACCTCGTCTGAAGAGACGGCCTGGAGGGGGCGGCGAGGGCTTGTGGTGCTCGGCCGAGTGGGAGAAGGGCGGTTCGTGGCATAAGGTAGATGGCTGTTGCGTTCCACAGGGGCGCATGCAATGACCGCTCGGCGGCCGCGAGAGCGGTATCACCCCGGTCGAAGCCCACCACCCCCGGTGGGCTCCCGAGCCGGGCGGAGTCTCCGTCTGGATGTTGGACGGAGATCTGTTGAAGTCGTACTTCGCCGTGCTCGGTACGCCCGGAGCCTGGCGGTTCCTCGTCCCCGCGTTCGCCGCGCGCCTGCCGTACGCGATGCTCCAGCTCGGCGTCCTGCTGCTCGTGCAGTGGTCCACCGGCTCGTACGGCGTGGCGGGTGTCGCCGCTGCCGCCGCCGCGGTGGCGGCGGCGCTGGCCGGCCCGCAGACCGGGCGGCTGGCCGACAGGTACGGTCAGCCGAAGGTACTGTTCCCGCAGGTCGCCCTGCATGCGGCCGCGCTGGGCACGCTGCTCGTGCTCGCCTCCGCCGGTGCCCCGGCCCCGGCGCTGGTGGTCGTCGCGGCACTGGCCGGTGCCACGGTGCCGCAGATCGGCTCGATGGTCCGGGCCCGCTGGGCGCACCTGCTCGGCGGCTCCGGCAGGCTCGACACGGCCTTCGCCCTGGAGTCCATCACCGACGAGCTGACCTTCACCCTCGCCCCGGTGCTGCTGGTGGCCATCTCGACCGGGTTCTCGCCGGTCTGGGCGCTGCTGCTGGCACTGGTCATGATCGTGACCGGGACGCTGCTGTTCGCCCTGGTCGGCAAGGGCGCTCCCGAGCCGATGCCGGTCCGGGTCCGTGCCCAGCGCGGGGTGCTCCGGCTGCGCGGGGTGGCCGTGCTCGCGGGTGCCTTCGTCGCCATCGGTACCGTCTTCGGCAGCCTCCAGGTCGGCATCACCTCCTACACCGCCGCACTCGGCCAGGCCGGAACGGCGGGGTCGATCTACGCGACCTTCTCGGGGGCCAGCTTCGTCGGCGGCATCCTCTACGGCGTCGTCCGCTGGCGGGCGGGTGCCCCGATCCGTCTCGTGGTGGGCGTCGGACTGCTCTCCGCCGCCACGGCCGTCCTGATGTTCGCCACGTCCATCCCCATGCTGTACGGCGGGGCGGCCCTGGCCGGGTTCGTCATCGCCCCCGCGGTGATCACCGGCTACACACTGGTCGAGACCCTGGTTCCCAGCGAGGTCAGGACCGAGGCGTTCACCTGGCTCACCGGCGCGATCGGCCTGGGCATCGCGACCGGCGCCGCCGTGGCCGGTCAGCTCGTGGACCGCTTCGGCGAGACCCTGGCCTTCCTGGTCCCGCCGATCACCACCGGCCTGGCGGCCGTGCTGGTCCTGGTCTTCCTCCGCACCCTGCGGCCCGCCGCCCACCGCTCCCGGCCTCGCGAACTGGCCGCCGCCGTCTGAGTGAGCGTCCGGAAACTCGGGTCACCGGTCGCCGGTGCGGGCGAGCCGGCGTGACATGTTCATGATCATGGCGATGTGAATCATGGCCTCGTGGCGTACGGGCGGTCGCGCCGGGCGTCGTGGAGGATCGAGCCCCACCAGAGAAGCTGGTCGAGCATCACCTTCGCGGCTTCGTTGGGCCTCTCGGGGTCCTTGAGGACGCCGTCGGGACCGAACAGCTCGTAGTACCGGGGGAAGCTGACGTAGTCGCGGACCGTGTGAGCGTGCAACTCGCCGAAGACCTGGCGCAACTGCTCCACCGCCAGGAGGCCGCCACTCCCCCCGCTGTAGCCGACGAAGCCGATCGCCTTGGCCTCCCACTCGGCGTAGTGCCAGTCGATCGCGGCCTTCAGCGAGGCCGGAAAGCTGCGGTTGTAGTCCGGCGTCACCACGACGATCGCGTCGGCCGCGTCGATCCGCCGGGTGAGGTCCGCCATTTCCGCAGGACGGGCCATGTTGGGTTCGAGCACCGGCGGCAGGGGCGGCAGTTCGAGCGGCAGGGGCGTGTCCGCCAGATCGATGAGGTCCACCGCGAACCGGCCGTGCCGCTCGGCCTGCTCGGTGAACCAGTTCGCGACCACCGGGCCGAACCGTCCCTCCCTGACGCTACCGATGATCACCGCGAGGTTGAGGGTCTCACTGGGCATGGCTGTGCTCCCTGCTGGAGATACGGGTTCCGAAGTGACCGGAAGGTCACGCCCCCCAACCTGCCGGGCGGTACGGAGACCAGGAAGACCGGGCCAAGGCTGGTAGTGACAGGGCCACGACCCCGGCGGTCACGGCTGTTACGTTCGAAACGTGAGCGACAACGAGCTGGGCATGTTCCTGCGCATCCGCCGTGAAGCCGTCACCCCCGCCGAGGTGGGGCTGCCCACCGGCCCACGCCGCCGCACGCCGGGCCTGCGCAGGGCCGAACTGGCCACACTCGCCGGAGTCAGCGTCGAATACCTGACCCGGCTCGAACAGGGACGAGACCGCCGCCCGTCCGCCCCCGTGCTCTCCGCGCTGGCCGTCGCGCTACGGCTGACCACGAGCGAACGCGTCCACCTGCACCGGCTCTCCAAGTCGGCCGACGGCGGTTTCACCTGCACGGGCGCCACGATGCCGGCCCGCGCGGTCCGCCCCACCGTGCGGGCACTGCTCGACCGGCTGGAGCCCGCCCCCGCCCTGCTGGTCAACCGGCTGAGCGAGATCCTCGCCTGGACGGCGGGGTACGAACGGCTGGCGCGCCCGATCGGCCTGCTGGACGACAGCCCGCCGAACCTCGCCCGCTTCGTGTTCACCGACAGCCGGGCGCGGACCGCCTATCCCGACTGGGACCATGTCGCCGACGAACAGGTCGCCGCCCTCAAGCAGGGGCCGTTCAGGGCGGACTGGCACATCGCCACGTTGGCCGACGAACTGGCCGTCACCGCCGGGGCGGATTTCGCCGGGCGGGTGGACACCCTGCCCGGTCTCCCGAAGTCCAGCGGCGTCACGCGGCTGGTCCACCCCGACGCGGGTGAGCTGCGCCTGGCGTACGAGACCCTCGAACTGCCCGCCGACGACGACCAGCGCCTCATCGTCCATCTCCCCGCCGATGACGCCACCGCCGCCGCGTTCGACCGCCTCACCGGCCGCCGCCCGGGCGCGCTGCGCGCGGTGTCCGGCTGACGCGGGACACGTCGCCCGCCGGGGACGCGGATGTTCGTGCACTGCCCCCGAAGTCGAACCACGCGCTCATCGGCTCCACCGCGTTCAACCCGAAGGGGCCGAGACGCATCTGCTGGGGTTATCCAATCGAGGGCTGGGACACCGCGCCGCGTCCATCTGGGGAGGTGGTTCAGGTGCCTGCGGCCTGGCGGGCGCGGCGGGCCTCGCGGCGCTCGACGAAGCGGGAGGCGGTGGTCTCCAGGCGGTCGAGGAACTCGGAGAGCTCCTCGCGGGCCTTCTCGCCCTCGGGGCCGAGGTCCTTCATGTTGAACACGTCCCACTGGCGCAGGACCGGCTGCAGCACGTCGTCCATGTGCAGGCGCAGGTCGTAGATCCCGGCGTTGGCGATGGTCATGGCCTTGCGGGTGAAGCCCTCGATGCCGGTGCCGGGCATCTGGAAGGTGGTGACGACGTCGGTCACGGCGCGCATGGTCTGGTCGGGGGCGAGCTGGAAGGCCGCGTTGAGCAGGTTCCGGTAGAAGAGCATGTGCAGGTTCTCGTCGGCGGCGATCCTGGCGAGCAGGCGCTCGCAGTTCGGGTCCTGGGATGCCTTGCCGGTGTTGCGGTGCGAGATGCGGGTGGCCAGTTCCTGGAAGGAGACGTAGGCGACCGAGGCGAGCACGCCCTCGTAGGAGTTGCTGAAGCCCTCGCTCATGTGCACCATCCGGGCCCGCTCCAGCGCGACCGGGTCGACCGCGCGGGTGACCGTCAGGTAGTCGCGGATGGCGGTGCCGTGGCGGCCCTCCTCGGCGGTCCAGCGGTGCACCCAGGTGCCCCACGCCGCGTCGCGACCCAGGGTCGTGGCGATCTCGTGGTGGTAGCTGGGGAGGTTGTCCTCGGTCAGCAGGTTGACGATGAGGGAGACGCGGGCCTCTTCGGGGATCTTGGTGTCGGACTCGTCCCAGGCGTCCCCGTCGAAGAGGCCGTCATAGTTCCGGCCTTCCGCCCAGGGAATGTACTCATGTGGGAACCACTCCTTGGCCACCTTGTGGTGTCGGTCCAGCTCCCCTGCGACGACGGGCTCAAGCTCGAGCAGCAGCTCGATCTCACTGAACTTTCGCATCAGGCCTCTCCCTCAAAGACTACGCAACCGTAACCTACGTTAGCGTAGGTAACACCTTGCCGGGTACGTGCGACACGTCTCATTTGCTCGCCGGTAAGCGAGCGGAGGGGATGGCTTTGTTGTCAGCCGAGACCTATCGGCTGGTGAGGGCGCCGGGCGTCGTCCGGGCCGGGCTGGATGGGGACCGTCACCCCCCGGTCGCTCCCGGGCCGCCGGTGGCCGAGGCGACCGGTCGCGTCGTCGCCGTCCAGGTGGCCTGACCGCAGGGCGGCGAGGAAGACCAGTGTCATCTCGGAGAGCAGCAGCAGACGCTGCGCCAGGCCGTAGTGGTCGGGGCCGCCGATCAGGTCCGAGATCAGCGAGCCCGGGTGGGCGGCCAGGAACCAGGCCAGCAGCGCCACGGACAGGACGGCCGACCCCGCCAGTGCCCGGCTCCCGGACCGGCGGCCGAGCATCCACCCCGCGCAGGGCAGCGCGGTGAAGACGACGGCCGCCGACCAGCGGTGGATCTCCCCGCCGATCGAGGTGACACCGGGCGCCGCGTCGGTGGGGAACGTGGCGGTGAGCAGGAGTCCAAGTGCCGAGGCGACGAACAGCGCGCGCGCCGCGGCGCCGCGCACCGGGTCCACCCTGGCCAGCAGGTACGCGACCCAGAGGCAGCCCATGGCCAGGGCGATCGTGCCGCCGGTCATCGCCCAGGCGCTGTCGCCACGCAGCGCGTACTCGCTGACCAGACCGTTCAAGGGGCTCACCGCGCCCGCCGAGGTCAGGTGCGCGTAGCCCATCGCGGCCAGGGCGAGCAGTGGCCCGGCCATCCCCGGCAGCCGGGACGGCAGGTCCTTGTTCATCGCGCAGCCTTCCGGTGAATCGCTGTGGAGTTCATCGCCCCGCCTCCCGGTGAATCGTCTCGGGGTTCATTGCATCGCCTCCGGTGCTTCGCCTCGGAGTTCACCGCGCCATGTCCTGGTAGATCACCGTGCGCTCGGGCGCTCCGCCCCGGAGCGCACCCCACGGGATCACCGCGCCACTTCCCGGTAGATCGCCTCGAACCTGGTCAGGGAGGCCTGGTGGTCGTGGGTCAGCGCGATGGCGCGGCTCGCGCTGCCCATCGAGGCACGCAGCCCGGGTGAGGCGAGCAGGGCACCCAGGTGCCGCGCCAGCTCCTGGACATCACCCGGTGAGAACAGGGCGCCGTTCTCGCCGGGCCGTACCAGGTGCGGCAGGGCCATCGCGTCGGCGGCGACGACCGGCAGGCCGGTGGCCATGGCCTCCAGCGTGGCGATGCTCTGCAGCTCCGCGACGCCCGGCATGGCGAAGACGTCGGCGGCGGCGTACGCCTGGGGCAGAGCCTCGTCCGGTACGAATCCGAGGAAGGTCACCCGGTCGCCGACTCCGATCCGGTCGGCCAGCCTGGCCAGTGCGGCCCGTTGCCCGCCGGTGCCGACCAGCGCGATCTGCGCGTCGGCGTTGTTGAGCACGTGCGGCAGGGCGCGGATGAGCTCGTCCAGCCGCTTCTCCTCGTCCAGCCGGCCGACGAACAGGATCGTGTCCCGGTCGGGCAGGCCGAAGGCCCCGCGCGCCCACGCCTTCGGCTCGGCGCGCGGCTGGAACCTCGCCAGGTCGATGCCGCAGGAGACGGGCTCCACCGGCGGGCCGAAGCCCTTCGCGGTGAGCAGTCCCGCCGCGATCCTGGTGGGCGTGGTGACCCGGTCCGCCCGGGAGAAGATCCGGTTGAAGTCCTTCCAGGCCAGCGCGCCCGCCCTGGTGCGGAGCCGCTCGGGGATGTGCGCGAACTGGAAGAGGTTGTCCGGCATGAAGTGGTTGGTCGCCACGACGGGGATGCCGGCACGCCGGGAGGCGGAGATCGCCGCGCGGCCGACGATGAAGTGCCCCTGGGTGTGGACCACGTCAGGGGAGATCTCGTCGACGAGCCGGTCCAGCCGGGTCGGCACCGAGACGCGCATGGTCGGGTGGACCAGCACCGGCGCCGAGCGCAGCCGGTGCACGGTCACTCCCTCCACCCGCTCGGTCCTGGCCGGGCCGGTGTCCGAGGCGCACACCACGTGGACCTCGTTGTCCCGCTCGGCCAGGCCCCGGGCCAGCCGGTGCGTGAAGTAGGCGGCGCCGTTCACATCCGGCGGGTAGGTGTCGGTGGCGATCAGCACCCGGCGAGGCCGGGTGGGAAGGATGGCGGGGGCCCGCGCGGGGATCGGCAGGGCGGTGGCGGACGGCATGGCCATCAGGACTCCGTTCATCGTGCTGTTCATCGTGCTGTCGCGTCGGGCGACGGGGACATCGGGGTGGTACGGGCCAGTGAGACGGTTCCGGCGGCGGTGAGCGCCGACGCCGCCAGTGCGGTGAGCACCGCCGCCACGCCGGTCGGCAGTGGTTCACCGAGCAGGAGGGCGCCGAAGACGACGGCGGTGAGGGGGTCGGACACCTGGAGGGCGGCGAAGGCGACGCCGAAGTGGCCGACCGCGTAGGCGCGCTGGAGCAGGGCCAGTGCGAGCAGAGCGGGCACCGGGACGGCGAGCAGGAACCAGAACTCCCCGCCCCCCTCGACCAGGACCCGGGTGAGCGTGGCGGTCGCGCCGTACAGCACGCCCGCGCCCATGGCGAGCAGGCAGGCTCTCGCGGCGGGGGAGGCGTGCCTGGCGGCGGCCCACAGTGCCAGGGAGGCGGTGGCCGCCCCCGCGAGCAGGGCCACCGCCTCCCCGGTGCCAAGGTGTGGGTCGCCGCTCTGGTCGGGCACGACCAGCACCAGGCCGATCAGCCCGATCGAGATCACCGCGGCGGCGGCCAGCTCGCCCGGCCGCGGTCTGCGACGTCGCAGCGCGGCGGCGCAGGGCAGGGCGAACAGCAGGCTGGCCACGCCCATCGGCTGCACCACGGTGAGCGGGCCGTACTTCAGCGCGACGACGTGCAGGGCCGTGCCCGCCGCGATGGCCAGGCCGCCGAGCAGCCACCTGGGGCGCCGGACAAGGTGCCTCAGCATGGCGCGGGAGGTGCTCGACGCCTCGAACTGCTGCAGCGCGGCGCCGAGTGCGAAGAACAGGGAGCCCAGCAACGCCAGGCCTGCCGCCAGCACGGTCATGCGCACTCCTCCCAACCAGATGAAGCCATGGCGAGATGACCGGATCGCCTCGGGAAGGCGTCCGGTGGGGGTCTCGCGATGAACAGTGGAAGCGTCCCCTGGCGGGAGGTGCCGGAGCCATCGGGGTTAACCCTGACTTCGCAGGGAATTCCCCGAGATTCGCATCGGGGCTGTTGACTGGCTGGCTTCTCTTATCATAGTTTCACGGGCATGGATCTCGTGGGCGCCTGGCGCCTGGTCGAGTGGCGGATCGTCAGTGCCGGGGGAAGGGTTTCGCACCCCTTCGGCACCGACGCGGTGGGGCTGCTCTGCTACACCCCCGACGGCCACATGAGTGCGACCATCGCGCGCGCCGGGCGACCCCCGCTACCCGGTGCCAGCCCGCGGAAGGCGCCCCCGGAGGCGCTGGCCGAGGCGTTCACCTCGTTCTTCGCCTACGCGGGCCGCTACGAGATCCGCGACGGGCACGTCGCCCACGACGTCGAGCTGTCGCTCAACCCGGCCTTCGCCGGCACCGTCCAGATCCGGGAGCTGAACGCCGACGGCGACCGTCTGGTGCTGGCGGCGGAGGAGGGCGGCCGGTGGCACACCCTGATCTGGAAGCGATCATGAACGCCGCCGCCGGGGGGCTTCGGCGTCCGGGGGCTCCCTTCGCCGTCAGTCACCGGAGGTGACCAGGCTCACCTGCGGTTCCGCCGGGACCCGGCGCCGGCGCAGGTAGCGGACGGCCTCGACCACGGCGGTGATCGTCACGGCGATCCCGAGACCGAGCAGCAGGCCCTTGACCGGGTCGTTCTCGAAGGCCGCGCCGCCCACGTAGCCGATCAGTCCCGAGTAGAGCGCCCAGGACAGCGCGGCCACCGCGTCGAAGAGGGCGAACGAGCGCCGGGGGTAGGCGACCGCGCCCATCGTGAGGGTGCAGGCGGTCCGGCCACCCGGGATGTAGCGGGCCACCACGAGGATCAGCCCGCCCCGCTCCGCCAGCGCCCGCTCCGCCCAGGCGAACGTCTTGCGGCTGCGCCTGCCGTTGCGCAGCCGGTTGTTGGCGCCGCGCCCGATGGCGTACGAGACGTGGTCGCCCGCGAACGCGCCCAGCGCGGCCGCCGCGATGACCAGCGGCAGGTCGGGTGCGCCGGTGGCGGCGGCGAACACCCCGGCGGTGATGACCGACGTCTCCGCCGGCACCACGGGGAAGAACCCGTCGAGTAACGCCAGCGCGAACAGCGCCAGATAGATCCAGGGAGACGCCATCGCATCGTGCAGGGTGTCAAGGATTGCCTGTGTCACACCGGGCTCCAGTCGGGGGCGGGGATGTCTCGCACGGAACGCTGACATCCCTGGTGATCCCCGGGTATCCGGGAGAACCCCCGGGGTCTCCGGTCATGTCCCTGAGATCACCACGAGATCCGTCCCACCGACCCTAGGAACCGGGCGGGGCCCGCCACATCCTCCGAATGGCCCCCACCACCTCCGACTTTCGTCGGGGAGTGACCGGGCTCGGGGTCCCCGCGCACGAAGCGGGGATGCTCAGTTGAGCTGCCAGATGGCGAGATTCAGCGAGGACGCGTAGGTCACCCAGAGCAGGTAGGGGACCAGGAGCCAGGCGGCGGGGCGGCTGATCCGCCAGAACAGCACGATGTTGAGCACGATGGCCAGCCAGAGGACGACGATCTCCGCGAACGCCAGGCCGTACTGCCCGGCGCCGAAGAACAGCGGTGTCCAGGCCGCGTTGAGGACCAGTTGGACCGCGTAGACACCGAGCGCCGGGGTCAGGCCGCGCGCCGACCAGGCGAGCCAGCCGGACAGGGCGATCATGACGTACAGCACCGTCCAGGCCGGGCCGAACAGCCACTGCGGCGGCGCCCACGGCGGGCGCTTCAGCGACAGATACTCACCGCCGGCGTTGACCGCCGCCAGTGACCCCACCGCCGCCACCAGCACGAGCGCGATGACGAACACCGGAAGCCCGGCCCAGCGTTTTGGCATCCGACCCATGACCATGCGAACCTCCCCGCCCTCTTTTCGTGCGTCCACCGCACGGCGGTTGCCCCGCTAGGCGGGCGGGGTGGCGAGGGGGTCGTAGTGCAGGCGGCGTAACACCCGGCGGAAGGCGTACAGCGAGAAGGCCACGGCCAGGCCGCTGATCACGGCCACGGTCGAGGTACGGACCAGCAGGTAGGTGCCGATCGACTCGTGAAGCAGCAGCCAGATGCTCACCGCGGAGTTGGCCAGCAGCACGAAGGCCCACAGCAGGGTGATACGGGCGAAGAACCGGCGGACCCGCTCGTGTTTCAGCACCGCCGACGGCAGGTGGATGTAGTCGAGGGTCAGCCGCTGCACCAGTGGGCGGTTGAGCCGGACCGAGGCGAGGAAGACCATGCTGATGCAGATCGTCCCCAGTTCGGGCTGGAGGAAGTAGAGCACCGCGCTCCCGGTCCAGAGCCCCAGCAGCGCCCGGACGGTGATCGCGATGACGGCGAGGATCATCGTCCCGGGCACCGGAATCCGCCGGACCAGCCGCCACCCCACTCCCGCGTACACCCAGGTGACCGCCGCGACCAGCGCGCCCCGCAGGCCGAGGACGGCCAGCGCGGCGTAGAAGACGGCCAGGGGGGCGACGACGCCCTCAAGCAGTCTCGGCGCCGCCTGTCTGGCCAGGGCGGCGAGGCGGGGGAGGACGATGGGCTGATGGCTCATGACGCTCCACGGGCTGGTGCGGTGGTGGGCGCTGGATGTTCGCGCCTACCCCGGCACGCCGTATGCATGCCGGCCATGTCGAGGGCGATCGCGGAGACTGCCGTCTCCGGCTGTTCACCGGCCACTCACCGTATCTGACCGAGGTCCAGCATCTCGTGAAAACCGCTTATTACCATCTCAATCGGGTGCGAGGGAGGTGTGAATTATTACGATTAATGAAGAGGATCACTTGCCCGGTAACGGTTGAGAAACGGAAGCTTTCCCGATTGGGTCCGGTCCGCGACCATGGGAGACATGGCAGTGCTGAGCACGCGCGCGTCCAGCCGTTCCACCGAGGGCGTTGCGAATGTGGCGGCCCAGCTCATCGGCTGGCCCGACCTGGCGCTGAAACGCACCCGCAGGGGGCTGGGATTCCGGTCCGGCGGCCGGGAGATCGTCAGAATGTCCGGCGACCACACCGCGGAACTGCTCCTCACCACCGACGTGATCGACCGGTGGGCCCGGGTGCTCACCGACTGCCGGCGGGTCACTCCCGGCGCGGACGCCGGGTGGGTGGCCATGACCATCGAGGGGCGGGCCGACGCCGAGCTGTTCCTCTCGCTGGTCAGCGTCGCGATCAAGGTCAACCAAGGGTCGCGGTAGCCAGTCGCACGCCGAAGCCGATGAAGAGCGCGCCCACGCCCGTCCGCAGTGCCGTCGACATGCCGCGGCGGGCCCGGAACTGGCCGGCCAGGAACGTGCCACCGAAGATCAGCGCCGACAGGTAGAGCACGCTGAACAACTGGCAGATCGCGCCCAGGATCAGAAACGACAGCGCGGGGGTGCCGTAGGCGGGGTCCACGAACTGGATGAAGAACGAGATGAAGAACAGGATCGCCTTCGGGTTCATCAGGCTGATGACCAGGGCCTTGCGGAAGGGGCTCTCCGCGATCCGCTCCGCCACGGGGGTCGTGGCCCGCGCGGCCTCGGGGGAGCGCCACGAGCGCCAGGCCCCCCGCAGCATCTGGAACCCGATCCAGGCCAGGTAACCCGCCCCGGCGTACTTGACGACGTTGAACAGGATCGGTGTCGACTTCAGCAGCGACGCGACCCCCGCCGCGGCGAGCACCATCAGGACGGTGTCGCCGAGGAAGACCCCCATGACCCCTCGGTACCCCTGGCGTACCCCGCGCTGGGCGGCGGTGCTCAGCACGTACAGCGAGTTCGGGCCGGGCAGCAGGATGATGAAGAAGGCGCCGACCACGTAGGTCCAGATGTCGGTGATGCCAAAGAACATGGTGGTGCTCCAGGGGGCGTTACGGGATGCATCGCTACCGTACCGCCGGAGGTGTGCTCGCCGACCCGCGGGTCCGATGGTCAACGGGCGAGCTCGACCAGTTTACCTTTAATCCCTATCGGCTTAACATGAAATCGCTCGGGGGGTGTACCGCGAAACAACGAGTGAGGTCGTGAGATGAGCGAGACAGATCCCCCTACCGCGGACGACGGCCGGACGGCGATCAACGAGGACTGGGCGGCGACGGTCGTCGGGCTCGTGCTCCTGGCACTGGTGCTCGTCGGCGTCATCCCTGTCGGGCTGGTGCCCTGATGAGCACCGGGAAGCGAGAGAACGTAGAGGTCGGCGCGGCCGGCGGTCCCGCGGCCGCCTCCGGGAGCGGCCTGGGGTGGGCGCTGCTCGGCGTCCTGGCCGTCCTGCTGCTGGCCGCGGCCACCCGTTACCTGGACAGGAACGTGCCGGACCTGCTTGAGGGCACCGCGCTCGGGGACATCGGGGCCGCCGTCGAGTATCCGGTGTACGCGATCATCCTGGGACTGGCGGGAAACGCGGTCCTGACCGCGACCGGGCTGCGCGACCGCCTCGCCGGAGGTTTCCGCACCGAGTTCTTCATCAAGACCGGCCTCGTCCTGCTGGGCGCCTCGATCAACCTCAAAGTGATCGTCACGGCCGCCGGTCCCGCGATCATCCAGGCGATCGTGCTGATCACCGCGGTTTTCCTGTTCACCTGGTGGCTCGGCGGCAGGCTCGGCCTGGACGACAGGCTCCGCGCGCTGCTGTCGGCCGCGGTGTCGATCTGCGGGGTGAGCGCGGCCATCGCGGCGGCGGGCGCCGTCCAGGCCAGGCGAGAGCAGCTCGCCTACAGCGCCAGCCTGGTGATCGCCTTCGCCCTGCCGTCCATCTTCATCCTGCCCTGGCTGGCCGGGGTCTTCGGGCTCAGCCCGGAGGTGGCGGGGGCGTGGATCGGCGGCAACATCGACACCACCGCCGCGGTGACCGCCGCCGGCGCGATCGTCGGGGACGACGCGCTCGCGGTGGCGAGCATCGTGAAGGTCACCCAGAACGCGTTGATCGGCGTGGTGACCATCGCGCTGACCGCCTACTTCGCCTTCCGGATCGAGCGCCGCGCCGACGCGGCGCGCCCAGGGCCGGGAGAGTTCTGGCGGCGTTTCCCGAAGTTCGTGCTCGGCTTCGTCGCGGCCTCCGTGATCGCCACCTGGTGGCTGTCCACGGTGACCGCTGCGGACGGCAAGGCGACCATCGGGGTGGTCAACGACCTGCGGGTCTGGTTCCTGATCCTGGCCTTCGTCAGCATCGGCCTGGAGTTCCGGGTGGCCTCGCTCAGGGAGGCCGGCTGGCGTCCGGTAGGGGTCTTCGCCGCCGCGACCCTGGTCAACGTGGTGGTCGCCCTCGGGTTGGCGCTTCTGCTCTTCAGCGGTTTCGACATCGCCTGAGAGTCGGGTGAGCGGGCGTCCGGTGCGGTTCGCCGCACCGGGCGCCTTAGTCGTGCCGGGGAACGGCCGACAAGGTAATCGCCGCGCGCTTTGGAACGTTCCTGTCCGATAGCGCGGCGGCTGACGTTTTTGGGCCTTGTGGCAGGACTCTGTCAAGGCTACGATCACGACAACTCTTAGGAAACTTTCCTAAAAGAAGTGCCGAATGGGGGTGCCCTTGGCTCGTGCGCCCCCTGTGACCAGATCATGAGCTGCGAAAACTCGGCGGCGCGAGCCGCCGCAACCGAAGGTCCGACCGTCCGGACGCCTCACCCCCCAGGTTCCACGTCCATGGGAGCGATCATGCGGCGCACCTTTCCCCTCCTCGTCCTGACTGCGGTTGCAAACCCTGGTCGCGCCCTGCCCGCGCCCGGTGCCCTCGCCCCGGCCCTGCCCGGCGCCCCCGTCCCGGCCGCTCTCGGCGCCGCCGTCGCCGCACTCTCACCCGCCGATCGGCGATGCCCGGAGCATGCGACGGCGGAGGCACCCGCGACTCGATGAGCCCGGCGGTCCCCGGCGTACCGCGCTGATCAACGGAACGGTCTCACCACGGCGAGACCGCACCCACCTCGCCGTACGGCTCGCGCCCACGTTCGCGCCCGCGCACCTCCCCGCGTGGCGCGGGCCGTACGGTCACACCCCCCACAGAACGCATGAGGTTAACGTGAAATTACGCGCCATCGCTCGTTCTCTCGTCGCCCTGGCGGCCCTCGTCCTGGCGATGACGGTCGCACTACCCGCCCAGGCGGCCTCGGCCACCGCCGTCTTCACCAAGGTCTCCGACTGGGGGACCGGCTTCGAGGGCAAGTACACGATCACCAACGGCGGCACCACCACGATCAACGGCTGGTCGGTCGCCTTCGACCTGCCCTCCGGTGCCAACATCGGCTCCTTCTGGGACGCGTCGCTGAGCCGGAGCGGGCAACGCTTCACCTTCACCAACGTCGGCTGGAACGGCACCCTGGCGCCCGGTGCGACCGCGAGCTTCGGCTTCAACGGCAGCCCCGGCGGCGTCACCCCGTCCAACTGCACGCTCAACGGCGCGGCCTGCGGCGGCACCGGTACCACCGTCCCCGGTAAGCCGGGTGCGGTGTCGGCGACGGGTGGTGCGAACAGTGTGGCGTTGTCGTGGGGTGCGTCGTCGGGTTCGGTGACCGGTTACCGGGTGTACGAGGGTTCGGCTGTCAAGGCGACGGTGACCGGGACGAGTGCGACGGTGTCGGGGTTGGGGGTGTGCGAGGCGCACACCTACACGGTGGCGGCGTACAACTCCGCGGGTGAGGGTCCGAAGAGCGACCCGGCCGGTGCCACCACCACCGGCTGCACCACAGGCACCCCGGGTAAGCCGGGTGCGGTGTCGGCGACGGGTGGTGCGAACAGTGTGGCGTTGTCGTGGGGTGCGTCGTCGGGTTCGGTGACCGGTTACCGGGTGTACGAGGGTTCGGCTGTCAAGGCGACGGTGACCGGGACGAGTGCGACGGTGTCGGGGTTGGGGGTGTGCGAGGCGCACACCTACACGGTGGCGGCGTACAACTCCGCGGGTGAGGGTCCGAAGAGCGACCCGGCCGGTGCCACCACCACCGGCTGCACCACAGGCCCGCTGCCCAAGCACTTCCTCACCGGGTACTGGCACAACTTCGACAACGCGGCGGTCGAGCTGCGGCTGTCGGCGGTGCCCAACGAGTACGACCTGGTCGCGGTCTCCTTCGGCGAGGCCACCGCCACCCCGGGCGAGGTCGTCTTCGGCGTGGACCCGGGCCTGTCGGCCTCCCTCGGCGGCTACACCGACGCCCAGTTCAAGACCGACGTGCAGACCCTCCACTCCCGCGGCAAGAAGGTCATCCTCTCGGTCGGCGGCGAGGCCGGTCGGGTACAGGTGGCGAGTGCCGCCGCCGCGACCAAGTTCGCCGACACCGTCTACGCCCTGATGCAGAACTACGGCTTCGACGGCGTCGACATCGACCTGGAGAACGGCCTCAACGCCACCTACATGGGCCAGGCGCTGCGTGCGCTGCGGGCCAAGGCCGGTGCGAACCTGATCATCACGATGGCGCCGCAGACCATCGACATGCAGTCCACCGGCGCCGAGTACTTCAAGCTGGCGCTGAACATCAAGGACATCCTCACCGTCGTCCACACCCAGTACTACAACTCCGGCTCCATGCTCGGCTGCGACCAGATGGCCGCCTACTCGCAGGGCACCGTCAACTTCATGACCGCGCTGGCCTGCATCCAGCTGGAGAACGGCCTGCGCCCCGACCAGGTGGCGCTCGGCCTGCCCGCGGGACCGGGTGCGGCGGGCGGCGGGATCGTCGCCCCCGCACTGGTCAACCAGGCCCTGACCTGCCTGGCCACCAGGACCAACTGCGGTGGCTTCGTGCCGCCGCGCGCCTACCCCGGGATCCGCGGCGCGATGACCTGGTCCATCAACTGGGACGCCAGTAACGGCTGGAACTTCTCCAGGACCGTCAAGCCGCACCTCGCGACCCTGCCCTAAGCCTCCGAACACCCCCCAACCGAGGAAGAAGCATGAGAATTCGACGAACGCTGACCGCGGTTCTGGCCGCGCTCGGCATGTCACTCGGCCTGTCAACGGTCGCGGCCCCGGCCTTCGCGGCATCCCCCACCGCCGTCTTCACCAAGGTCTCCGACTGGGGGACCGGCTTCGAGGGCAAGTACACGATCACCAACGGCGGCACCACCACGATCAACGGCTGGTCGGTCGCCTTCGACCTGCCCTCCGGTGCCAACATCGGCTCCTTCTGGGACGCGTCGCTGAGCCGGAGCGGGCAGCGCTTCACCTTCACCAACGTCGGCTGGAACGGCACCCTGGCGCCCGGTGCGACCGCGAGCTTCGGCTTCAACGGCAGCCCCGGCGGCGTCACCCCGTCCAACTGCACGCTCAACGGCGCGGCCTGCGGCGGCGGCAGCACCCCCGGCACCCCGGGCACGCCCGGTACCCCGTCGGTCACCGCCACCACCAACTCCTCGATCTCCCTGTCCTGGGGCGCCTCCAGCGGCACCGTCACCGGCTACCGCGTCTACGAGGGCGGCACCCAGCGGGCCCAGGTCACCGGGACCAGCGCCACCATCGGCTCGCTCGGCACCTGCACCTCGCACACCTACACCGTCAAGGCCTACAACGCCCAGGGCGAGTCGGCCGCCAGCGGCGCGGTGAGCGCCACCACCACCGGCTGCACCAACCCCGACCCGGTCGGCAAGATGCCCGGAGCCCCGTACCTCTACATGGGCTGGGGCAACCCGCCGAACCCCGCGACGGTCATGAGCGCCACCGGCGTGAAGTCCTTCACCATGGCGTTCATCCTGTCCAGCGGCGGCTGCACCCCCGCCTGGGACGGTAACCGGCCGCTGACCGGCGGCGCCGACCAGACCGCGATCAACCAGATCAAGGCCGCGGGCGGCAGCGTCCAGATCTCCTTCGGCGGCTGGCAGGGCAACAAGCTCGGCCCGAACTGCGCCACCCCGGCCGCCTTCGCCGGAGCGGTGCAGCAGGTCATCAACGCGGTCGGCCCGGCGGTCGTCGACTTCGACATCGAGAACACCGACGAGTTCGAGAACTACACGGTCCAGGACCGCATCCTCAACGGCCTGAAGATCGTCAAGCAGAACAACCCCAACGTCAAGATCGCCGTCACCTTCGGCACCACCACCACCGGCCCGAACTCCCACGGCATCCGTCTGATCAACCAGGCCAAGGCGCTGGCCGTGCCGATCGACAACTACACGATCATGCCGTTCGACTTCGGCGCCTCCAACATCTACACCGACACCGTCAACGCCTCCGAGGGCCTGAAGAACGCGCTGAAGGCGGCCAACGGCTGGACCGACGCGCAGGCGTACGCCCGGATGGGCATCTCCGGCATGAACGGCCTGTCCGACCAGCAGGAGCTGACCACGGTGGCGGCCTGGACTCAGATCCGCGACTGGGCCAAGTCCAAGGGCCTGACCCGTCTCGCCTACTGGGCGGTCAACCGCGACCGTCCCTGCCCCGGTGGCGGCGTGGTCTCCAACTGCAGCGGCATCGCCCAGTCCGACTGGGACTTCACCCGCGTCACCGCCGGCTTCTAAAACCGCACGGAGCGGGCCCGCCCAGCACGAAAACGTCTGACGCGGGCCCGCCCAGGGCGAAAACGCGGAGCGTAAGCGCGCCGAGCGAGAACGCCCGGGGCGGAAACACGCCGCGCACGATCCGTACGGCCGACACGACTCGTACGGCCCGCACCTCGCCCGGGGTGCGGGCCGTACCCCCCACGACACCCTCCTAAAGATCTTTGCGGGGTAAATCGGATGCACCTCAGGAAACTCGCCGCAGCCGCCGTGCTGGCGCTCGGCGGGACGATGCTCGCCGCGACACCGGCCCACGCGGCCAACATCGCGACGAACCCGGGCTTCGAGAACGGGCTGAGCGGCTGGACCTGCTCGGCCTCCTCGGGCGCGACGACCGTCTCCTCGCCCGTACACGGCGGGACCAAGGCCCTGCAGGCCACGCCCCAGGGCTCGGATCAGGCCCGCTGCCAGCAGACGGTCAGTGTCAAACCGTCCTCGTCCTACTCGCTGTCGGCCTGGGTGCGCGGCGGCTACGTCTTCCTGGGGGTGAGCGGCACCGGAACGACCGACACCAGCACCTGGGCCTCCTCCCCGTCGGCATACACCCAGCTCACGCGTACCTTCACCACGGGCGCCTCGACCACCTCGGTGACGATCTACACCAGCGGCTGGTACGGCCAGGGCGCCTACCAGGCCGACGACGTGGTCCTCGACGGCCCGCCGGGAACCGGCACGCCCAACGACACCACCCCGCCGACCGTGCCGGGGAACCTCACCGTAGGCGGCCCGACCGCGAACTCACTGACCCTGGGCTGGTCGGCCTCCACCGACGACTCCGGCACCGTGGCCCGCTACGAGGTCTCCCACGACAGCGGCGCGCCCGTCGACGCGGGCTCCGGAACCGGCTACACCGCGACCGGGCTGAGCCCCGACACCGCCTACGGCTTCCGCGTGCGGGCCTGCGACGGCGCGGGCAACTGCTCGGCCTACACCTCCTCGGTAAGCGGCCGGACCAGCCGCGACACCGGCCCACCGCCCGGCGGTGAGATCCGCTACGCCCCCTACATCGACATCACCATGCCCACGCCCTCCCTGGTGAGCGCGGCGGCGGCGACCGGGGTGAAGAACTACACCCTCGCCTTCGCTCTCGGCGACAGCAGCGGATGCAACCCGGCCTGGGGCGGCACCATCCCGATCAACGACTCCCGGATCGTCAACGACGTCAGGGCGCTCCAGGCTCAGGGCGGCCAGGTCATCGTGGCGACCGGCGGCGCGATGGGACCGTACCTGGAGCACGTCTGCGGTACCTCCGCCGCGCTGGTCGCCGCCTACAAGAAGGTCCTCGACACGGTCGGCACCAACCATCTCGACGTCGACGTCGAGGCCTCGATCGACGCCGCCAAGGTCAACACCGCCCTCAAGCAGCTCCAAGCCGAGCGCGGCACCGTGATCAGCTACACCCTGCGCATCCAGGGCCAGGACTACGGCGTCGACCCGTTCTCGCTGTCGATCCTCCAGGACGCCGCCGCCAAGGGCCTCAACGTCATGGTCAACCCGATGCTGATGAACTTCGGTTACACCGGCAACTGGGGCGACGCCATGATCGCCGCCGCGCAGGCGACCCTCGCCCAGATGAGGACCGTCTGGCCCGCCAAGACCGACGCCCAGCTCAAGAAACTGCTGGGCCTCACCCCGATGATCGGCAGGAACGACACCGGGATGACCACCACCCAGGCCGACGCCCGCAAGCTGCTCGCCTGGGCCAACACCAACCACGTCGGCTTCATCGGCTTCTGGTCCAGTGCCCGCGACAACGGCGGCTGCCCGAGCGGCCAGGTCTCACCGACCTGCAGCGGCATCTCCCAGTCGGCCTGGGAGTTCACCAACATCTTCAAGGGGTTCACGGGATGAGGTTCAGGAAACTCGCGGCGATCGCCGTACTGGCACTGGGCGGGACGATGCTCGCCGCGTCACCCGCCCACGCCGCCAACATCGCGGTCAACCCCGGCTTCGAGAACGGGCTGACCGGATGGACCTGCACGGCGTCCTCCGGGGCCACGGCGGTGTCCTCGCCGGTGCACGGCGATACCAGGGCACTGCAGGCCACACCGGCCGGGAACGACACCGCCCGGTGCCAGCAGACGGTCAGCGTCAGACCGTCCTCGGCCTACACCCTGTCGGCCTGGGTCAGGGGCGGCTACGTCTTCCTCGGCGCGACCGGCACCGGCGGGACCGACCCCAGCACGTGGACGTCCTCGCCGTCGTCCTACGCCCAGCTGTCCACCTCGTTCACCACCGGCGCCTCGACCACCTCGGTGACGATCTACGTCAACGGCTGGTACGGCCAGGGCACCTACCAGGCCGACGACTTCGTCCTCGACGGCCAGCCGGGCCAGGGCCAGCCCCCCGCCGCACCCACCGGGCTCACCGGCACCGGCAACGTCACCACCGCGTCGCTGAGCTGGAACGCCTCCTCGGGTGCGACCGGCTACAACGTCTACCGCAACGGCACCAAGGTCGGCAGCGCCACCGGGACCACCTTCTCCGAGACCCCCGGCGCGGGCACCCACAGCTACCAGGTGAGCGCGACCAACGCCTCGGGTGAGTCGGCGAAGTCGGGCGCGATCTCCGTGACGGTCGGCAACGACCAGCCGCCGCCCCCGTCCGTACCGTCGGGGCTGGCCGCCACCGTCAGCGGCACGAGCGTCTCGCTGAGGTGGAACGCCTCCTCGGGTGCGACCGGCTACAACGTCTACCGCAACGGCACCAAGGTCGGCAGCGCCACCGGGACCACCTTCTCCGAGACCCCCGGCGCGGGCACCCACAGCTACCAGGTGAGCGCGACCAACGCCTCGGGTGAGTCGGCGAAGTCGGGCGCGGTCTCCGCGACCGTCACCAACATGCCGCCCCCCGGCGACCTGCCCAAGCGGGTGCTGGTCGGCTACCTGCACGCCTCCTTCGCCAACGGCTCCGGCTACATCCGGATGGCCGACGTCCCCAATGAGTGGAACGTCATCAACCTGTCCTTCGGCGAGCCCACCTCGGTGACCTCGGGGGACATCCGCTTCACCCAGTGCCCGGTCGCCGAGTGCCCCAACGTCGAGTCCGAGGCGGAGTTCATCGCCGGAATCCGGGCCAAGCAGGCACTCGGCAAGAAGGTGCTGATCTCGATCGGCGGCCAGAACGGCCAGGTCCAGCTGAGCACCACGGCCGCGCGCGACAAGTTCGTCCAGTCGGTGAGCGCCATCATCGACAAGTACGGCCTGGACGGGCTGGACATCGACTTCGAAGGCCACTCCCTCTACCTCGACAGCGGCGACACCAACCTGTCCGCACCCACCACCCCGGTCATCGTCAACCTGATCTCCGCGCTGAAGACCCTCAAGGCCAGGTACGGAGCCCGGTTCGTACTGACCATGGCCCCCGAGACGTTCTTCGTCCAGCTGGGCTACCAGTTCTACGGCCCGGGACCGAACGGCTCCGCCGACCGGCGGGCCGCCTCCTACCTCCCGGTCATCCACGCGATGCGTAACGACCTGACCCTGCTGCACGTCCAGGACTACAACTCCGGGCCGATCACCGGGCTGGACAACCAGTACCACACCATGGGCACCCACGACTTCCACGTCGCCATGACCGACATGCTGCTCGCAGGCTTCCCGATCGCCGGCAACCCGGCCAACGTCTTCCCCGCGCTACGCCAGGACCAGGTCGCCATCGGCCTGCCCGCCGCCGCGTACGCGGGCAACGGCTTCACCACGGTGGCGGAGGTCCAGAAGGCCTTCGACTGCCTGGCGAAGGGGACCAACTGCGGTCCGTACCGGCCCAGGGGGGTCTACCCGAACCTCCGCGGCCTGATGACCTGGTCCATCAACTGGGACAGGTACAACGCCTTCGAGTTCTCCCGCAACCACCGGGCCTATCTCGACGGTCTGGGCTGAGAACTCCTCGCCGCCGGGAGAGACGGACTTCCGGCGGCGAGGTTCCCCCCTCCGCGTCCGCGGGTCTCATGGGGCGGGTACGTCCTCTTACGCCCGGAGCGGTTCGCGACCATCACTCTTCGTGATGACTTGGATTCTCAAGGTCGCCAAAACTGGCAGAGAGGTCTCGGTTTAGAGACCGGGTGGCCGGTCGGCGGTGAGGTCCGGCAGGCTAGAGGCCGTCATGGACTACGCAATTCTCACGGGGTTCGTCCTCGTCACAGGTGTCGTGCTCGCCCTGGTCGCACAGTGGAAGGGCTGGCGGCCCTCACTGCTGGCCGTGCTGGTGGTCGGAATCGTCTTCAGGGTGCTCATCATGACCACCTCGGCGATGGACACCTGGCAGCCGGTCGACTTCGTCAACAGCTTCAAACCCGCGGGTGAGGCGGTCCTGAACCGTGAGGATCCCGTCCTGGGGAGCAACGGCGGCTGGCACTTCCTGCCGACCATCCCCTACGTCTACGGCTTCCTGCTCTGGCTGGGCATCCCCTGGGAGATCGGCGGGCGCCTGGTCACCGTGGTCGCCGACATCGCGCTGATCCCGCTGGTCGGCAAGCTCGCCGGAGGCTCCAAGGCGTCGTTGCGCGCCTTCCAGTACGCCTGCAACCCGCTGGCCATCCTGGTCGCCTCCGTGCACGGCCAGGTCGAGCCGGTCGCCCTGGTCTTCGGCGTCGCCGCCTTCGTCGTCGCCCGGGGGCCCGGCGACCCCGACCGGCCGGGCATCCGGACCGACGTGGTCGCGCTGGTGCGGGGCAGCGTCGCGTTCCGAGGCCTCCCCGGTGCCGTCCGGCATGCCACGGGTCCCACCGGCGTGGTCCGCAGGGCGCTCACCCCGCGCCCAGGCGACCGGCAGTCCCTACGCCGCGCCCTGTTCGCGGGGCTGCTGATGGGCCTGGCGCTCTGTGCCAAGAGCTGGCCGATCTGGCTCATCCCGGGCATGCTCCTGCTGCTGCCCACCTTCCGCGCCCGCGTCGTGGCGTTCGTGGCCACCGGCATCGCGCCGATCTTCTTCCTGGTCACCCTGCCGATCTTCGCGGGCACCTCGCTGAGCCAGATCCCCGAGGTCATCCGGGTGATCCAGGACGTCCGCCCGATCGTCGGCCAGTGGACCTGGAGCGCCATCCTGATGGGCGGTGTCAACGATCTGAACCAGGCGATCGCCACCTTCGGCACCCGTCTGGTCTACGTCACCCTGCTGGTGACCGCCTTCCTGTGGCGCCGCGCCGACCCGGTCGACCTCACCACGGCGCTGCTGATCGCCTTCATGGTCGCCACTCCCAGGCTCGGCGCGCAGTACCTCCTGTGGTTCATGCCGTTCCTGGTCGCCCGTCCGACCCGTTTCGCCTGGCCGGCCATCATCGGCGTGTCCTTCTGGGCCGCGTACGGCTACCTCTACATGACCCAGTTCGACTCCGCCACCTGGCGGAGCCTCCATGTCTTCTGGTCCCAGGGCTCCATCGTGCTGCTGCCGATCCTGGTGCTCGCGATGCCCTGGGCGCGCCGCGTCTTCAAAGCACCTGAGGCTCCCGAGGAACCGCCATCCCTGCGGCCCGTCCCGGCCTCCCCCAGCCTGTCACCGCCGTGATGGGTTAGCTGGTTAGTGTAGGCAGGTGTGACGAACACTGTGGAAATTCTGCGCTACACGGCCTTCACCCATGATCCCGAAGGGGGGAACCCCGCCGGGATCGTCCTCGACGCGGCCGGGCTCTCCGACGAGGAGATGCTCGCCGTCGCCGCCGAGGTCGGATACTCCGAGACGGCGTTCGTGACCGCTCGCGACGACGGGCGGCGCGCCTTCCGGGTCCGGTACTTCGCGCCCTCGACGGAGGTGGCGTTCTGCGGGCACGCCACGATCGCCACCTCGGTGGCCCTGGCCGAGCGCCTCGGGACCGGCCGGCTGGTCTTCGACACGAACGCCGGTGAGATCGTCATCGACACCGAGATCGCCGACGACGCGCTCCGTGCCACGCTCACCAGCGTCCCCACCTACTCCCGGCCCGTCGCGGAGGAGACGCTGGAGGAGGCCCTCGCCGCCCTCGGCTGGTCCCGCGACGAACTCGACCCGGCCTTTCCTCCACACGTCGCGTTCGGCGGCGTGCAGCACCTCGTGGTCGCCGCGGCCTCGCGCGAGCGCCTGGCCGACCTCGACTACGACTACGAGCGGCTGAAGGCACTGATGATCCGCGAGGACTGGACGACGGTGAACCTGTTCTGGCGGGAGAGCGACGAGCGGTTCCACACCCGTAACCCTTTCCCGGTCGGGGGCGTCGTGGAGGATCCGGCCACCGGGGCCGCGGCCGCCGCCTTCGGCGGCTACCTGCGCACTCTCGGCTTCGACTGCTCGGAGTTCACCGTCATCCAGGGGGTGGACATGGGGCGGCCCAGCACGCTGAAGGTCTCGATCACCTCGGCCGACGGCCGGAGCCGGGTGAGCGGCGGAGCGGTGGCGCTGGAGATCGTCTGAATCCCCGGCACGGCTTGACTTTGACCAAGCACTTGCTCAAGATCCGGGTGTGGTGACATTCGCGGACCTGATCCGGGCGCGGGCCGGTGACGAACATCCCGGCCTGCGCTTCGAGGACGAGAGCTACAGCTGGGCGCGGATCGTCCACGAGGCGGAACTGCGGGCGGCACTGGCACTGGACATGCGGGAGCCGGGCCGCCCGTTCCACCTCGGCGTCCTGCTGGAGAACGTCCCCGAGTACGTCTTCTGGATCTTCGCCGCGGCCCTCTCGGGCGCGACCCTGGTCGGCATCAACCCCACCCGGCGCGGCGCGGAACTCGCCGCGGACATCCGGCACACCGACTGCCACCTCATCGTCACCGACACCCCGCGCTCCGCCCTGCTCGACGGTCTCGACCTCGGGCTGCCACCCGGCCGGGTCCTGCTCGCCGACACCGACGGCTACCGCGCGCTGCTGGCCCGCCGCACCGGCACCGAGGCGAGGGCGGCCCTCGACGCCGAGAAGCCGCCACGGCCCGAGGAGGCGTTGCTGCTGCTCTTCACCTCGGGTTCGACCGGATCCCCGAAGGCGGTGATCTGCGGTCAGGGGCGGCTGGCGGCCATCGCGGGGCGGGGCGGCCGGTTCGGGATCGACCGGGAGTCGGTGACCTACCTCGCGATGCCGCTCTTCCACGGCAACGCCGTCATGGCCAACCTGGCGATGGCCACCGGCGTGGGCGCGACGGTGGCGATGCGCCGCCGCTTCAGCGCCTCGGAGTTCCTCGCCGACATCCGCAGGTACGGCGTCACCTACTTCAACTACGTCGGCCGCGCCCTCGCGTACATCCTGGCCACCCCCGAAGGCGACGACGACTCCCGCAACCCGCTGCGGGCCGCCTTCGGGACCGAGGCCTCCTCCCGCGACCTGACCGAGTTCGCCAGGCGGTTCGGCGCCCAGATCATCGAGGGGTACGGCTCCTCGGAGGGGGCGATCGCGATCAGCAAGGTCCCCGGAACCCCGGCCGACGCGCTCGGCCTGCCGCAGCAGGGGATGGACGTCGCCGTTCACGACCCCGCCACCGGTCGCGAGTGTCCGCGGGCCCGCTTCGACGACAGTGGCGGGCTGGTCAACGGGCACGAGGCGATCGGCGAGATCGTCCGGCGCGACGCCTCCTTCGAGGGCTACTACAACAACGCCGAGGCGGACGCCCAACGGCTCCGCGACGGCTGGTACTGGAGCGGCGACCTCGCCTACCGCGACAGCGCCGGATACTTCTACTTCGCGGGCAGGGACGCCGACCGGCTCCGGGTGGACAGCGAGAACTTCGCCGCCGCGCCCGTCGAGCGCATCCTCGCCCGCTACCCGGGCACGGTCATGTGCGCCGTCTACGCGGTGCCCGACCCGCGCACCGGCGACCAGGTCATGGCCGCGCTGGAACTCGACGGCGACTTCGAACCTGCCGGATTCGCCGCGTTCCTCAACGCCCAGCCCGACCTCGGCACCAAGTGGGCTCCCCGCTTCGTACGGCTGACACCGGAGATGCCGCTCACCGCCACCAACAAGGTGGACAAGAGCGGTCTGCGGCGCCAGCTGTGGGAGTGCGCCGACCCGGTGTGGTGGCGGCCGGGACGCGACCTCGCCTACGTCCCGCTGACCGAGGAGGCGTGCTCGGCACTGCGTGCCAGGTTCGTCGACTTCGGCCGCGCCCGGCTGCTTCCCTAGTGCCCGTCAGTATCCGTCGCCGGACTGTCCGATCAGCCGGCCCAGGGGAACTCCCGCCAGCCGCCGTACCTCGTTCGCCATGTGAGCCTGGTCGGCGTATCCGCTGGCCGCGGCGACCTCGGCCGCCGCGATGCCGCGCCTGGCCAGCCGCAGCGCCCGCTGGAACCTGACCACCCGCTGCAGTGTCTTCGGGCCGTACCCGAAGGCCCGCAGGGACCGGCGCAGAAGCTGCCGCTCGCCGAGCCCCAGATCCCAGGCCACCTCCCTGACGCTCCGCCCCGCCAGCAGTGCCTCGGCGATCGCCGACGCGGCGGGATCGGGCTCGGACGTCGTGCGCATTCGTACGGCCAGAACCCGTTGCACGGCGTCGGCGACTGGCTCCGGTGACCCTCCCGTGAAAGGGGCCAGCTCGGACAATTCCCTGAGCGGTTCCAGCTCGGACAGCGGTACCCGCAGGTCACGCAGGCTGTCGAGCGGCACGCCGAACACCCCGCCCGCCGCGCCGGGTCTGAACCGGATCCCGATGTAGCGGTCGCCCGGCGACATCCACACGGTTTTCGGGCCGGTGTCGGGACCCGCGACCTGTGCTCCGCTCGGACCCCAGATCAGATCCACACAGCCGTCGGGCACGACCAGCTGGGGCGTGCCCGTGGTCGTGACGGCGGTTGTGACGGTGGTCGCCTCGTTGCTCCACACGCAGGCCACCCGCCCGGCGACGCGGGAGTCCGGAGCCCACTCGCGATACATGGCCTCAGGTTACGGGCGGCTCTCTCCTCCTCCGTTCTTCTCCTGCCGGTCGCCCGTCGTCGAGTCCTCCGCCGCCGGCTGCCCCTCGTCGGGCACATTCCCCGAGACGAGGGCGGCGGCCCACTCGCCGTCGGGATCGCTGTCGATCAGCAACGTGCGGGTCAGCAGGCTGAGCGGGATGGCCAGCAGCGCGCCCAGCGGGCCGAGCAGGAACGTCCACAGGATGAGCGAGATGAAGGTCAAGGTCGTGGACAGCCCGACGGCGTCACCGAGGTACTTGGGCTGGATCAGCGACTGCACCACGAAATTGATCAACACATAGGCGACGATCACGAAGAGCATGGTTTTGGGGCCGCCCGACAGGAGACCGAGCAGGGCGGGCGGTATCAGGCCCAGGACGAAGCCGATGTTGGGGATGTAGTTGGTGATCAGTGCCACCACGCCCCAGAGGAGGGGGAGCGGCACGTCGAGAAACCAGAGCGCGGCCACGTCCAACGCGGAGCAGACCAGCCCGAACGCCGTCGACACCACAAGATAACGACGGGTCCGGTGGGCGAAGTCGTGGAGCGCACCGATGAGCAGGGGTCTGCGCGCCGCCCCCATGGCGAGAATCCTGGAGAAGGCCTGCGCGTCCAGGCACATGGCCAGGAGCAGGACGATGATGAGAACGATGCCGGAGAACGCGCCCACCAGCCCGCTGAGGAATTCCTGCGCGATCGTGAAGACCTTGCCGGGATAGAAGGAGTTGATCGCCTGGTTTATCTGCCGCGTGCCGATGCCGAGGTTCGCCGCCAGTTCCTGTGCCTGCAGAACGAGGTGCTGGAACTGCTTGTCATAGGTGGGTATGAGAGCGGCCAGTTGCGCGACGGCAAGGGTCAGGATCGCCACCATGCCCAGGAGTATCAGCAGCACGATCACCAGGGGGACGGCCACTAGTACCCACCCGGGAGCACCGTGCCGGTGAAGCCAGGTCCTGACCGGGGAGACCGCCAGTACCAGGACCAGCGCCAGCAGTGCCGGTCCAACGATCGAGTCGACTTGCCTGACCCCTCCCAGGACGATCACCGCACTCGCGGCGCAGAGAAGCACGACGAGCGCCCTGGGCAATACTCGCTGGTCCGTCATATTCGATCTCTACCCAGCGAACGGGAAACACGTCTCCATGGGGCACGCGCTTTGATTTGACGGGACCCGGCGGCGTACATAGAGTTCACAGGCCCGAGGAGGTCGGCGGAGATCGCCAGAGCCTCGGGACCACCCTTTTGATCAGTTCCCTCGTCGGGACGCATGCGTCGCGCCGAGATCCGATTGGACAACAACCGGATGTTGGAGTAAGTTAGAGGGGTTGCCCTGGAAACAGGGTGGTCGCAATCCTAGCGGGTTCGGCGGGTCTGAGTCGATGGTCGGGAAGCC
>NZ_JBSFWD010000032.1:0-114332 GCF_053592655.1 Streptosporangium sp. NPDC002607 | reverse complement strand
GTACCCGCGTCAATGATGATCGCGCCATCCTGCGGCAACTCGGCCAGCGCCGCCTTGGCGATACGCTCCTTCTCCGCCGTCATCACCTCATCGCGGGCGGCCAACTCGGGTTCGAACCCCAGCCGCTCGACTGGAATGGCGCCGCCGTGCACGCGCCGCAGCACCCCCGCGCGTTCCAGCGCGGTCAGGTCCCGGCGGATCGTCTCGGTGGTGACGGCGAACTCCTCCGAGAGCGTCACCACGTCCACACGTCCGACGGTCCGCGCCCGGCGCAGGATCTCCTGCTGCCGTTCCTCGGCGTACATGCTGTTGATTCACCGCCGTTTCAATGTTGTTTCAGCTTTATTTACACCCGAGTATGTTGGAACGTCAATGGTCGGCTTCCGTCAGGCTGAGTCGAGCATGAAAAACCTAGGTGTTTACCTGGAATGCGGGCACGCATGGGCCGGAAGGGGCGGATGCCCGAGACTTTGGAGTGCGTTGGAAACGGTGACCCTCGCCGAGGGGGAGGTCCCCTCAGCCGGGAAACGAGATGTGGGCGGACGGTACGTGGGCGGTCAGCCAGACACCGTTGGCACTGATCTGGAACTCGTGACCCGCCCGGTGCATCTCGCCTGAGCGAACGACCAGCACGACCGGCCTGCCCCGGCGCGCACCCACCCGGGTCGCGGTTTCCCGGTCGGGGGACAGGTGCACCGCGTGCCGGGTCATCGGCCGCAGCCCGTCCTCCCTGATGGCGGCCACGCGCGAGCCCACCGTTCCGTGGAACAGGACCTCGGGCGGCTCGACCGCGGGAAGGTCCAGGTCGACCTCGACCGTGTGGCCCTGGTTGGCGCGGATCCGGTCACCCTCTATGGTGAAGCGCCGTTTGTCGTTGCCCGCGACCACCTGCGCGAGCTCGTCGCGGGTGATCGCGAAGCCGTGCCGCGCGGCGGCGGCGAGCAGGGCGTCGATGTCCGCCCACCCTTGCGGGCCGAGGACCAGCCCGATGCGCTCGGGCTGGTGCCGGAGGTGCGCGGAGAGATATTTGGAGACTCGAACCAGTCGTCTGCTGTCCATGGGACAACAGGATGCTGACCCGCCCCGCCGCTTTCCAGCGGGTTCGCGCGGGGCGTTTCCCGGCCTCGGGGGACGGCCTCAGCCGTCGGCGGCCCAGCCGTGGGCGCGCTTGAGCACGGCGGCCACGCGGGCGAAGCGCTCGGCGTCGAGGATGGAGCCCTCCCGCCGGATGTCGTCCTCGTTGAGGGTGAAGATCCGGTCAAGGCGCAGGTAGGAGGCGCGGTTCTCCCGGTCCCAGCGGCCGGGGCCGAGCTCCAGCCAGTCGCTCGGGTCGCCGCCGCCTCGGCTGGACAGCATCAGCGCGAGCAGCTTGCGCCCGTGGCGGCCGACGACCAGCAGCGGCCGGTCCTTGCCGCGGTTCGGGTCCTCCTCGTAGGGGACCCAGGCCCAGACGATCTCGCCGGGGTCGGCGAGGCCGTCGAGGTCGGGGGAGTAGTTCAGGGTCGCCGCCCGGTCGACACGGTAGACCTCGCTGACCGCGCCCCGAGCCGGTCGGGGGTCCTCGCCAAGATCACGCACAGGCGCAGCCTATTGCAGGCGCACGGTGCCCTTCAAAGGGGGGTGGCTCCGCGAGCGGGTGGGTGCCGCCCGCTGGCCGGACGCCAGCGGGGCGGCGGGCGGTCCGGGGCATCCGGACCCGGTTCGGATACGCGGCTCAGCCGCCGCTCTTGCGGCGGAAGGAGCGCTTGGCCGCAGCCGGGCCGTGAGCACCGTGGATCTTCGAGGCGTTCTTCCCCTTGCCCCCGGCGTTCGCGTCCGCCTGGGCGAGCTTCTTGCGCTCCAGGGCCTCGCGGAACTTGCGCTTCAGTTCGTCGTCGGAACTCTCAGGCTCCTCCGGCGTGACGTCAGACATGCAGACCTCCTGATCTGGCCGATCTGGCTGATCCGGGCGGACGGTCCCACCCTGGCCAGCCGGACCTCATCCTCTCATGTTTCGAACATGGGTCCGGCTGGCTGGAACGCGTCGCGGGCCTGACCGCGAGGGCCGGTCGCCGCCGGTGCCCGCGGCGGTGCCTTTGGCGGCGGCCGGGACGTGTGGTGACACGGGAGAGCGGGCACTTCCGCTAGTTCAGGTCCATGGCCATCAGCAGCAGCAGTCCGGCGAGATGGCCGACGACCACGAAGACGATCACGAAGACGAAGACGAACTTCGCCGGGCCGTGCTCGAAGTGCCGGCCCTCCTTGAGCGCGGGGCGCGCGGCCTGGCGCTCGGCGATCCGCTCCTCGATCGACTTGCTGTGAAACATGGGGATCCTTTGCTCGCCGATGCTTGGGGCGATAATAGTTTGTGTATTAATTATCGTACTATGTCGGGTGGAGGTGTGCGTGAGTGACATGACTGATCCCCTGAGTCTGGAGAGCCAGGTGTGCTTCGCCCTGGCGGTCGCCTCGCGCAACGTCATCGGGGTCTACCGGCCGCTGCTGGAGCCGATGGGGCTGACCCACCCCCAGTATCTGGTCATGCTCGCCCTCTGGGAGCAGGCGCCGCTGTCGGTCAAGGAGCTGAGCAAGCTACTGAGACTCGACCCCGGTACGCTGTCCCCGCTGCTGAAGCGTCTCGAGGCCGTTGGCTACATCCGGAGGCAGCGTGACGGCCAGGACCAGCGTGTCCTGGCAGTCTCGCTCACGCCGGAGGGCCGAGGGCTGCGGGACGAGGCGGAGAAGGTTCCGCCGGCGATCGTCAGGCGTCTGGGAATGAACCTGGAGGAGCTCCAGGAGCTCCACCGGTCGCTGAACCGGGTGATCGCCGCGGCGGACGGCGCGCATCACTGATTCATGTGGAGAGGAAAGGCTCATGGCTGGAAGCCACGGAGGAAGTCCGAAGTCTTGGCTTGCGGTGATCATCATTCTGCTGGGGTTCACCGTGGGAGGCGTGGCCCTGTGCCTTGGCCCCAACTGGATGTTCTTCTGGATCGGGACCGGGATCGTCGCGATCGGCGGAGTGGTCGCCCTGGCGGTCGACATCTTCTCGGATGTCATCATCGACGCCCCCCGGGTGCCGCTGGACAACGGCAACAGCTGATCAGGCCTCCTGCAGCGCCTCCTCGACAGAGGTGAAGACCTCGAAGGAGGGGCGCAGGCCGGTGATGGCGAGGATGCGCTCCAGGGTGCCGTGCACGCCGACGAGCGCCAGACGGACACCCAGGGCGCGACTTCGCTGGAGCGCCAGGATCAGCTCCGCGACCCCGGTGGAGTCGCAGAAGGTGAGCCCCGTGACATCGGCCACGATCAGGGAAGGCGCTTCGGCCTCCCATGCCCTCTCCATCTCCAGGCGGAAGGCGGGGGCGTGCCGGTAGTCGAGCTCTCCGAGCACCTGGACGACGAACACCGTCCCGAGCAGCCTCGATGAGGCGGTGAAAAAGGTCATGGTCGGCTCCTTCGCCCGCGGGTGACAGGGCGGGCTGCCCTTTTTCCTACCAGGTCCGGTGCCGCCGTGCTTCCGGAGGGCGTCAAACGACCCGGTAGAGCAGCTCGGGCCGGCCGACCCCACCGTACTGGGGAACCCGGCGGGTGATTCCGCTCTCCGTCAGGTGCTCCAGGTAGCGGCGGGCGGTCACCCGGGAGACGCCGATCGCCGCCCCGGTGGTCTGGGCCGACAGGCCGCCGGGGGATTTGCGCAGCTCCACCAGCACGGCGTCGAGAGTGGCCTGGGTCATCCCCTTGGGCAGGAGGCTCTGCGCCGGGCCCCGCAGCGCCGCCAGCGTGCGGTCCACCTCGCCCTGGCCACTGGCCTCTCCCAGGCCCTCCACCGACGAGCGGAACTCCGCGTAGTGGGTGAGCTTCTCCTTGAGCGAGGCGAAGGTGAACGGCTTGAGCAGGTACTGGGCCACGCCGACGGAGACCGCGGACCTGACCACCGACAGGTCCCGCGCCGAGGTGACCGCTATGACGTCCGACATCACGCCCGCCGCCCGCAGCGTCCGGCACACCTCAAGACCGTGCATGTCGGGCAGGTAGAGGTCGAGCAGGATCAGATCGACCGGGTGGCGCCGCAGGAAGCGCAACGCCTCCCCGCCGGACCTGGCCACCCCCGCCACCCGGAAGCCGGGCACCCGCTCCACGAAGACCCGGTTCGCCTCGGCGGTGATCTCCTCGTCCTCGACCACCAGTACCGAGATCATCACGTTTCCTTTCCATGCGGCGGCAGCCGTACGGTGAACACCGCGCCCGTCTCGCTCTCCGGGACGGTATGGGCCGTCCCCGTCGCATGGGGTGCCCGCACCGGGTGACCAGCCTCGACGGTCCCGCCGACCTCGATCGTTCCGCCCAGGCGGCGGACCGCCTGGCCGACCATGGCCAGCCCGAGGCCGCGGCCGTCGCCCTTGGTGGTCCATCCCCTGCGGAAGGCCTCGCCCGCCGTCGCGGGGTCGAGCCCCGGGCCGCTGTCGGCCACGCTGATCACGAAGGCCGTCTCGTCGGCGCGCAACCGCACCTCCACCCGGGCGGGCGGGGTTCCCGCCATGGCCGCTTCGACCGCGTTGTCTATCAGGTTGCCGACGATCGTCACCAGATCGCGGGTGTCCAGGCCGAGGTCGTCGAGCTCGCTGTCCGCGGCGATCGCCAGCTCCACCCCCCGTTCCCCGGCCTCGGCGCTCTTGCCCAGCAGCAGCGCGGCGAGCACGGGTTCGCGTACGGCGCCCACCACCCGGTCGGTGAGCTGCTGTGCGGCCCTGATCTCCGCGGTCGCGAACGCCACGGCCTGCTCGGCGCGGCCCAGCTCGACGAGGGTGATGACCGTGTGAAGCCGGTTGGCCGACTCGTGCGCGGCGGCCCGCAGGGAGTCGGCGAAGCCGCGCTCGGCGTCCAGCTGCCCGGCCAGGGACTGCAGCTCGGTGTGGTCGCGGAGGGTGACCACGGTGCCGAGCGAGCGGTTGCCGGAGCGGACCACGGCCGCGTTCACCACCAGCGTCCGCTCCCCGGTCATATGGATCTCGTCGGTGCGGTTCTCGGCAGTCGAGAGCCGCTCGCCCAGTGCGGAGGGAAGGCCCAGCTCGGTGACGTGCCGTCCGTTCACCTCGCCCGCGAGGCCCAGGAGCTCCCTGGCACCGTCGTTGCAGAGCGTCACCCTGCCCGCGTCGTCGACGAGCAGCAGTCCCTCCCGTACGGCGTGCAGGATCGCGTCGTGGTACTCGTACATCCGGCTCAGCTCGGTGGGGCCCATGCCGTGGGTCTGGCGGCGTAGCCGGGCCCCGACCAGGTAGGTGCCCGCCCCGCCGAGGGACAGGCCGAGCAGGCCGATCAGCGCGGAGCCGGCGATCTGGCCGCGGAGCCTGACGCTGATCTTGTTGATCGTGATGCCCGCGCTGACCAGGGCCCTCACCCGGCCGCGGTCGTCGCGGACCGGGGCGACGGCGCGGACCGAGGGACCGAGCGTGCCGGTGTAGGTCTCGGTGAAGGTCTGCCCGGCCAGGGCGGGTGCGGTGTTACCGAGGAAGCGGTGGCCGATCTGGGCCGGGTTGGGATGCGTGTAGCGCACGCCGTCCAGACTCATGATCGTGATGAAGTCGACCCCGGTCTCTCGCCTCACCCGTTCCGCGTACGGCTGCAGGACCGCCGAATCGCCCAGGGAGGCGAGGACGGAGGGGGAGTCGGCCACGCTGATCGTCACCGCCCTGGCGGTGCCGACGGCCTCCTCGACGAGCAGGTCGCGCATCTGCAGGAAGGCGAGCAGCGCGCCACCGGTCACGGTGACGCCCACGACGACGATCTGCAGAGCCAGCATCTGCCTGGCCAGACTCCAGCCGCGCACCTGTTTGGAAAGCTCCCGCAAGTTCACGAACGAAATGTACGCAATGGTGACTTAGATCACAGCGTCGGCGGATAGTCGCTCGACCGGATTTTTCTTCTACCACGGTGGAGACACGCATGAGCGCGGCCCGAGACAGAACACACTACCTGTACATAGCCGTGATCGCCGCAGTGATCGCCGGCGTCACGGTCGGGCTCGTCGCTCCCGATATCGGCAAGGAGCTGAAGCCACTCGGCACCGCCTTCGTCGCCCTGATCAAGATGATGATCAGCCCGATCATCTTCTGCACCATCGTGCTCGGCGTCGGATCCGTCACCAAGGCCGCCAAGGTCGGCAAGGTCGGCGGTCTCGCACTCGGCTACTTCCTCGCCATGTCGACGGTCGCGCTGGGCATCGGCCTGATCGTGGGCAACCTGATCGACCCCGGGCAGGGCCTCGCGCTCACCGACGAGCTCCGCAAGGCCGCCGAGGCCGAGGCGGCCAAGGGCGGCGAGAGCGACACGGTGACGTTCCTGCTCGGGATCATCCCCACCACGCTGGTGTCGGCGTTCACCGAGGGTGAGGTGCTGCAGACCCTGCTCGTCGCGTTGCTCGCCGGGTTCGCCCTGCAGGCGATGGGCGAGCGCGCCAGGCCCGTGCTGAACGGCATCGCGCACATCCAGCGGCTCGTCTTCCGGATCCTCGCCATGATCATGTGGGCCGCCCCCGTCGGTGCCTTCGGCGCGATGGCCGCGGTCGTCGGCGCCACCGGCGTGGACGCGCTCAAGAGCCTCGGCGTCATCATGCTCGCCTTCTACGTGACCTGCCTGCTCTTCGTGTTCGTCATCCTCGGTCCGATGCTCTGGCTGGTGGCGCGGATCGGGCTGCTCTCGCTCCTGCGCTACCTGGGCAGGGAGTTCCTGCTGATCCTGTCGACCTCGTCGTCGGAGTCGGCACTGCCGCGGCTGATCGCCAAGATGGAGCACCTCGGCGTGAGCAGGCCGGTCGCCGGGATCACCGTGCCGACCGGTTACTCCTTCAACCTGGACGGCACCGCCATCTACCTCACCATGGCCACGCTGTTCGTCGCGAGCGCCACCGGCGCGCCGCTCTCCTTCGGCGAGCAGGTCTCCCTGCTGGTCTTCATGATGATCGCGTCGAAGGGCGCCGCCGGGGTCACCGGCGCCGGCCTGGCCACCCTCGCCGGGGGCCTGCAGTCCCACCGCCCCGACCTGGTCGACGGCGTCGGTCTCATCGTCGGCATCGACCGCTTCATGTCCGAGGCACGGGCGCTGACCAACTTCGCGGGCAACGCGGTCGCCACGGTCCTGGTCGGCACCTGGACCGGCGAGTTCGATCGGGAGCGCGCGGCCGAGGTGCTGGCGGGGAGGGTCCCGTTCGACGAGACGACCCTCCTGGACGACGACGATGACGGCGGCGACACCCCGCCGCCCGCCGCGCGCTCGGACGACCCGGTGATGTCACCGGCATAGCGGGAAACCGGGCGGCGGGCGTACGGGCCGGTGCCGGACACTTGTCTCGGGGGAGCGAGTGTCCGGCACCGGCCCGTATCAGTTCGTCTCGCCGCCCAACGAGATCACCGCTGGGCTCGACGCGGGCGGGTTCGCCTGCTACTTCCCCGACCCGGACGAGATCACCCTGGAGTTCGTACAGCCACCGCCACCCTGACGAACTCCCAGGATCCAGCGGCGTTGACACCCCCGTTGGAGCGTCCTAGTTTGTGCAAACTCAAACGATTGATCGAAAAGGAGCGGTGGATGGTCGTCATCGATGCCCACCAGCACTTCTGGAACCTGGAGACGGGTTCCTACTCCTGGTTGACGCCGGAGGCGGGGCCGATCCACCGCACCTTCGCCCCCGAAGAGCTCCTCGGGCAGCTCGCCGCCGCAGGTGTGGAGCGGACCGTGCTGGTCCAGGCCGCCGACACCTACGCCGACACCGACGCGATGCTGGCGCAGGCGGACGCCCACGACTTCATCGCCGCCGTGGTGGGCTGGGTTCCGCTGAACCGGCCGGACGAGGCCGCCGAGGCGCTGGAGCGCTATGGGCGGCACCCGAGGTTCGCCGGGGTCAGGCATCTCATCCACGACGATCCCGACCCCGACTGGGTGATCCAGGACTCGGTGGTCGAGGGGCTGGGCCTCCTCGCGGCGGCGGGGCTGCCGTTCGACGTGGTCGCGGTGCTGCCCAGGCACCTGGAGCACGTGCCGGTCCTCGCCGAGCGTGTCCCCGGGCTGCGGCTGGTCATCGACCACCTGGCCAAGCCGCCGATCAGGGAGAAGGGCTGGGAGCCGTGGGCGTCGCTGATCGCCCGAGCCGCCGAGCATCCCAATGTGCACGCCAAGGTGTCCGGCCTCAACACCGCCGCCGACGCCGAGACCTGGACCGCCGAGGACCTCCGCCCCTACGTCGACCACGCGATCGAGGTGTTCGGCCCCGACCGGCTGATGTTCGGCAGTGACTGGCCGGTGGCCATCCTCGCCGGAGACTACGCCAAGGTGTGGCGGGAGACGGGCGTGCTGCTCGCGGGCCTTGGCGAGAACGACCGCGCGGCCGTACTCGGAGGTACGGCCGCGCGCCTCTACGGGATCGAGGTCTGACCGTGCCGGACCCGCTCAGGCCGACCGGTGCAGGAAGCCGATGCTCGCGGCGAGAGCGCGGAGGTCGACGCCGAGGCGGTGCAGGATGGAGACCGAGGCGTTCGAGCCGTCGGCCAGCAGGCCCTTGAGCAGGTCCTCCCCGGTCACCCCGGGGTGGCCGCCGGTGCTGACGGCGACCTCGACGACCTTCCTCGCCCTCGCGGTGAGGGGCAGGTCTCCGGCCGGGCCGCTGAGCACCACGTTCAGCGGGCGCAGCCGGGAGCGCGACAGCCGCCACGCCAGGGGGTCGTCCCGCCGGGCGGGCAGGCGCCGCCTGATCTCGTCCAGGTCGACGCCGATGGCGGCCAGCAGCTCGCGGTCGTCCGCCAGGCCCCGTGCCGCCTCGCGCTCCCCGATCTTCGCGCGAACCGCCTCCGGGCTGACACCGAAACCCGCCGCCGGCCACGACTCCGCCAGGGCGAGCAGGAGCATGTCCTCGTCGAGCGTGGTGCGGCCGTGGTCGAGTGCCAGCAGCCCGGCCCGGACCGTGGTCCGCCGGGCCTCGGGGGTGAACCTCGCGAACATTGTCAGCTCCCGCCGTCGATGATCCGGTGTGCGTGCTTGCGGTGCGCCGTCTGCCGCCTGACGCCGAGCGCCGCGGCGATGGCCTCCCAGGACGAGCCCCGGGTCCTGGCCTCGATGACGTGCGCCGCCTCCAGCTCCTCCAGGAGCCTGCGCAGTGCCGCCACGGCCGCCAGCGCCGCCACCGGGTCCTCGCCGTCGACGGCCTCGGAGAACTCGCTCAGCGATCCCATGTTGTCAGCATAAGCTGACGGATTCACTTTTGTCAGCTTATGCTGACAACATTCCCGGCCCCCTGCACGCTTCGGGCAGGGACACGCTAGCGTGCAGGGGTGGATGGGACCTTCACCGTCGAGGAGGCGCGGGCGCTCATGCCCGCGCTGCTGGAGCGGGCCGCCGCGTTCGTGACGATGCGGGGAGAACTGGCCGAGCTCGCGTACGAGCTCCGCAGCACCGGCACCTCGGAAGCCGGCGGACTGGCCGAGGCGAAGGCGTACGAGGCCAGGCTGGAGGAGATCCTCGGCTGGTTCGAGGAGCGGGGCGTCGAGGTCAAGGGCGTCGCGCCCTTGCTCGTCGACTTCCCCTCGGTGCTCGACGGGGTTTCGGTTCGGTTGTGCTGGCTCGAAGGAGACCGCGACCTGGCCTGGTACCACCGCGACGAGCTGGGCTTCGCCGGTCGCCGGCCGCTTCCCTGATCGCGGGTCTCCTCCGGGGCGCGATTACTCGATCACCAGGTTGACCGGGATGTTGCCACGGGTCGCGTTGGAGTAGGGGCAGACCTGGTGGGCGGCCTCCACGAGGGCGGTGCCGGTCTCGCCGTGCAGCTCGTCGGGCAGCTCGACGCGCAGCGTCACCCCGAGTGCGAAGCCCTTGCCCTCCGGGTGGAGGCTCACCTCGGCGGTCACCGACGCCTCGGAGACGTCGGCCTTCTCCCTCCGGCCGACCAGCTGGAGCGCGCTGGCGAAGCAGGCGGCGTAACCGGCCGCGAACAGCTGCTCGGGATTGGTGCCCTCGCCGGAGCCGCCCATCTCCCGTGGCGGCGCGAGGGTCACGTCGAGGCGCTTGTCGGACGAGACCGCCCGGCCTTCCCTGCCGTTGGCGGTGGCGATGGCGGTGTAGAGCGTACTCATCGGGATCCCCTTCTCGATTTTGGACAACTTAATTGTGTGCAATTTAATTGGTAGCAGTCAAGTTCGGTATAATCGGGATCGTGAAGATCTCCGTCGAGAACCTCGTCTGTTTCGACGTGCACGCGGCCTCGCGGGCGCTGGACGCGGTCTACCGCAGGGTGCTGCGCGAGCTGGGCCTCACCTACCCGCAGTACCTGGTGATGACGGTGCTCTGGGAGCGCGGGCCGGTGACGGTCAAGGAGCTCGGTCTCACGCTGCGGCTCGACTCGGGCACCCTGTCGCCGCTGCTGAAGAGGCTGGAGGCGGCGGGCCTGGTGGGCCGCGAGCGCAGCGCCTCCGACGAGCGCTCCGTGCTGGTACGGCCCACGCCTGAGGGCGTCGAGCTGGGGGAGCGGGCGTGCGACGTCCCCGGCCGGATCTTCGAGGCCGCCGGGCTCGCGCCCTCGGAGGTCCTCGACCTGCAGCGGACCCTGCGCCGGGTCATCGCCTCCCTCGACGAGTCGTCACGATGATCACGGCCGACGACGTGCGCCGCGTCGCCATGGCGTTGCCCAGGACCGAGGAGAGGCTCGTCAGGGACCGGGTGACGTTCCGGGTGGGCCGGATCGTCTACGCCGCGATCTCGCCCGACGAGACCTCGATGGGATTCGCCTTCCCCAAGGAGGAGCGGGCCGCGCTGATCGCGTCCGCGCCGGAGACGTTCCACATGCCCCGGCCCTCCGACGAGCGTTACAACTGGGTGCGGGTCCGGCTCGCGGCGATCGACGCGACCGAGCTGCGCGAGCTGGTCGAGGACGCCTGGCGGATGGTCGTGCCCAAGCGGGTCGCGGCCGCCCACTTCGGGGAGCCGGTGGTCAGGAGGTCCCGCTGAGATGGACCTCCCGGGCCAGCTTCGTCGTCTGGCCGGTGGAGCGCTGCCAGGTGGCCCCGGCCGGGTGGGCGGTCAGCAGGACCATGATCCAGCGCTCCCCGGGGCCGACCAGGCCGGTGCTGTGCAGTACGGGACGGCCCAGATCGGGCACGGGGCCGGCCCCGGCGGGTGCCGTCGTGGTGACCCCGCTCGGTGCGGTGGCGCCCAGGGCCACCGGAGCCGGAGAGGCGGAGGTGAAGGCGGCGGGGGCGGTGCGGGCGGCGGGAGAGGTCGCCGGGCGGCAGCGGACCGGGGGGGTGGAGCCATACCCCGACCAGCCCTGCTTGACCGCCCACGGCCCGCGCACCCCGCGGGGGATGCCGAAGTACTGGTCGAAGCCGTCGGAGCCGCACTGTCCGGCCCTGCGCAGGTGGCCCAGGATCAGAGCGCTGACCTTGGGGTCGGCCCGGTCGAGCAGGTAGCGGTAGGTCTTGACGACGTCCATCGCGCTGAGCGAGGTGTAGCCCCAGAAGCCTGGTTTGTCGGCCGGTGGGGGAGTGGTGTCGGTGAGTTGTAGCTTGCGTGCCATCCGCTGGATGATTCTTCCCTGACCGCCTCTGCTCCAGAAGGAGGTCGCGGCGGCGTCGTCGCTGACCCGCAGCATGACCTTGAGCAGCGCCAGGTCCTTCTTGGAGACGCCGCTGTGCGACTCCAGATGGTCGATCGCGATGAGGATCTTCACCACCGACGCCGACCGGAACCTCCGATGCGCGTTGCGGTACTCGGTCACCTTCGCGGTCTGCCGGTCGAAGACCACGTAACCGGCGGTCACCCCGGCCGGGACATGCGGCTTGCCGCGGGCGGTGGCCGAGGCCGGAGTGGGGGCCGCCAGGAGGGGGAGGGCGGTCGCGAGGACCGTCAGCAAACGCATCACGGGACAAATGCCTACCAGATCCCGGCATCGGCGGCAGGAGGACGGCCTCTGGGAGGGATCGCTCCGGGGCGTTCCGTGATGGTCCGTGCCATGGAGATTCCGCCGGAACCCGCTCCTGGAGATCTACTCCGAGCCGCGGCTCCCGGAAGCGTGCCTCGGGGCACGTCGGGCCTGTCGGTCGATCTCTCACGATATAACCAACTAAACATGTAGAGATTACGGGTTTTAATGTTACTGTCGTTGTATGTCGGCAGTTCCCCTGCATCTCGCCGTCGCTCTCGACGGCGCCGGATGGCACCCCGCGGCCTGGCGCGATCCCGCCGCCTCCCCGAAAGCCCTGTTCACCGCCGCCTACTGGGCCCAACTGGTGGCCGAAGCCGAGCACGGCCTGCTCGACTTCGTCACCATCGAGGACTCCCTCGCCCTGCAGACCACTCTTCTGGACGGCCACGACGGCCGTGTCGACCAGGTGCGCGGCCGGTTCGACGCCGTCCTGGTGGCCTCCAGGATCGCCCCCCTGACCAGCCGGATCGGGCTGGTGCCCACGGCGACCACCACGCACACCGAGCCCTTCCACGTCGCGAGCTCCATCGCCACCCTCGACTACGTCAGCACCGGGCGGGCCGGATGGCGCGCCCAGATCTCCGGGCGCCACACCGAGGCGGCCCACTTCGGCCGCCGGGAGGTTCCCGAGCTCCGCCCCGAGAACCTCGGCGACCTCGACAAGGCGGGCGTCGTGCGGGAGCTGTTCGCCGACGCCGCCGACACCGTCGAGGCCGTGCGGCGCCTCTGGGACAGCTGGGAGGACGACGCGGTCATCCGCGACGTGGCCACCGGCCGGTTCGTCGACCGGGACAGACTCCACTACGTCGACTTCGAGGGGACGAGCTTCACGGTCAAGGGGCCCTCCATCGTGCCGAGGCCGCCCCAGGGGCAGCCGCTGGTCACCGCGCTGGCCCACTCCCGGCTCCCGTACGAGTTCGCCGCGCGCGGCGCCGACGTCGTCTACGTCACGCCACACGACAGTGAGCAGGCGCGGGCCATCGTGCGCGAGGTACGTGAGATCTCCGGGCAGGTGCGCGATCCGGCCGCGGAGGAGCTGAGGATATTCGCGGACCTCGTCGTCCTCCTCGACGACGACGCGAAGGGCGCCCGCGAACGCAGGGCACGGCTCGACGAGCTCGACGGCGCCACGTACACCTCCGACGCCGCGATCTTCACGGGTACCCCGGGAGAGCTCGCCGACCTGCTCCTGGAGTGGCGCGCGGCCGGGCTGCAAGGGTTCCGGCTCCGGCCCGCCGTGCTGCCGACCGACCTGACCGCGATCACCCGCGGCCTGGTGCCCGAGCTGCGCGGACGCGGCGCCTTCCGCCACGCGTACGAGGCCGGCACGCTCCGCGGCCACCTCCACCTGCCCCGACCCGCCAGCCGCTACGCAGGGAGCCGACGATGAAGCAGGTCATCCTCGCCGCCCACTTCCCGGGCGTGAACAACCACACGGTCTGGAGCGATCCGGCCTCGGGCAGCCAGATCGACTTCGCCTCCTTCGTCCACCTGGCGCGGACCGCCGAGCGTGGCAGGTTCGACTTCTTCTTCCTGGCCGACGGGCAGCGGCTGCGCGAGCAGCGCGGCAGGATCCACGACCTCGACGTGGTCGGCCGCCCCGACTCGCTCACCGTGCTCTCGGCGCTGGCCGCGGTCACCGACCACCTGGGCCTGGCCGGGACCATCAACGCCACCTTCAACGAGCCGTACGAGCTCGCCCGCAAGCTCGCCACCCTCGACCACCTGTCCGGCGGCCGGGCCGGGTGGAACGTCGTCACCTCCTCCGACGCGTTCACCGGCGAGAACTTCCGCAGGGGCGGCTTCCTGGAGCACTCGCAACGCTACGAGCGGGCCGAGGAGTTCGTCCGGACGGTCCGCGAGCTCTGGGACTCCTGGGCCGCCGGCGACCTCGTCGCGGACCCGGCGACGGCCACGTTCGCCAGGCGGGAGGCCGGGGAGTTCGCCCACCGGGGCACCCACTTCGACATCGGCGGCCACTTCACCGTGCCGCGCGGACCGCAGGGCCGCCCGCTGACCATCCAGGCCGGAGACTCCGAGGGCGGCAGGGCCTTCGCGGCGGCCACCGCCGACGCCGTCTTCTCCCGGCACAGCAGGCTCGAAGAGGGGCAGGCCTTCTACCGCGACATCAAGTCGAGGCTGGCCGCGCACGGCAGGTCCCCCGACTCGCTGAAGATCCTCCCCGGTGTCACGTTCGCGCTCGGTGACACCGACGCCGAGGCCCAGGAGAACGCCGACCACATCCGCCGCCAGCAGGTCAGCCCGCAGACCGCGATCCTGCTGCTCGAGCAGCTGTGGAACCGCGACCTGTCGGCCTACGACCCCGAGGGCCCGCTGCCCGAGATCGACCCGGACGTCTCGGAAGACTCGATCATCAAGGGCCGGACCCGGATGTCCAGGGACCCGCTCGCCACGGCGGCGGAGTGGCGGGCCCTGGCCGAGTCCAAACGGCTCGGCATCCGCGACCTGGTCATCGAGGTGACCGGCAGGCAGTCCTTCATCGGCTCGCCCTCGCGCGTCGCCGAGGAGATCAACGAGTTCGTGCAGAGCGACGCCGCCGACGGCTTCATCCTGGTGCCGCACCTCACCCCCGGCGGCCTGGACGACTTCGTCGACAAGGTCGTCCCGCTGCTGCAGGAGCGCGGAGTCCTCCGCGCGGAGTATGAGACCACCACGCTACGCGGCCACCTGGGGCTGGAGGAGCACCGTTGAAATTCCTCGCCATCACCCTCATCGTCCACGGCCCCAACCCCGTCACCGGTGAGCTCAAGTCGACCAACGCGCGCCTGCGCGAGGTGGTCGAGAACGCCGTGCTGGCCGAGGAGCTCGGTTTTGACGGCTTCGGCGTCGGGGAGCGGCACGAGCGCCCGTTCATCTCCTCCTCCCCGCCGGTCGTGCTCAGCCACATCGCGGCGAAGACGTCGACGATCAAACTGTTCACCGCGGTCACCACGCTGAGCCTGCTGGATCCGGTACGGGCCTACGAGGACTACGCCACCCTCGACCACCTCTCCGACGGCCGCCTGGAGCTCATCATCGGCAAGGGCAACGGAGCCGCGCAGGCCCAGCTCTTCCACGTGACCGGCGAGGACCAGTGGGAGCGCAACCGGGAGGGCTACGAGCTGTTCCGCCGCCTGTGGCGGGAGGACAGGGTGACCTGGTCCGGTAAGTTCAGGCCGTCCCTGACCGACGCCGAGACCTGGCCGCGCCCGCTGCAGCGGCCCATCCGCGTCTGGCACGGCAGCGCCACCAGCAAGGAGTCGGTGGACCTCGCCGCCCAGTACGGAGACCCGCTGTTCTCCGCCAACGTCAGCAACCCGGTCGAGCCGTACGCCGAGCTGATCCGTTACTACCGGGAACGCTGGGAGTTCCACGGTCACGACCCCGCCGACGCCCTGGTGGGAGCGGGCACCGCCGGGTACTACGCGGCCAGGAACTCCCAGGACGCGATCGAGGCCTACCGGCCGATCTTCAACGCCAGGCTGGAGCTGTTCAAGAAGGTCGGAGTGGATCCGGTCTTCCACACCCTGGAGGACGCGATCGAGCGCAGCTCGATCCTGGTCGGCAGCCCGCAGCAGATCATCGACAAGGTGCACCGCTACCACGAGCGGCTCGGGCACGAGGTCATGCACCTGCACGCGGACGCGGACGGCCTCACCGACAAGCAGCACCGGACGGCACTGGAGCTCTTCCAGAGCGACATCGCCCCGGTGCTGCGCGCGGAGATCCCCAGCAGACCGTTCCCCCGGTACGAGAGCGCGCGGGACGGGGGGCGCTCATGACCTCCCTGTCCGTCCTCGACCTGGCCCCCGTCCCGTCCGGTGGCACGCCGGGCGACGCGCTGCGCAACACCCTGGACCTGGCCAGGCGGGCCGAGGAGTTCGGCTACCTCCGCTACTGGGTGGCCGAGCACCACTTCGCGTCCGGCGTCGCCAGCGCAGCCCCGGCCGTGCTCATCGCCCTGGTGGCCGCCGCGACCAGCACGATCAGGGTCGGCTCGGGAGCCGTACAGCTCGGGCACCAGACCGCGCTGTCGGTGGTCGAGCAGTTCGGTCTCATCGACGCGCTCCACCCCGGCCGGGTCGACCTCGGCCTGGGCCGGTCGGGCCAGCGCAAGGCCGAGTTCGCCGAGCTGGCGAAGAAGGCCCCGCCCGCGCCGAGGCCCGCCAGGGTCGTGGACGGCCTGCTCATCCCCGAACCCTTCTCCTTCACCGCGCTCGCGAGGTCGCCGCTGCTCTCCCTGTACGGCTCGCTGCTCCAGCAGCCCGGCGCGGAAAGCCCTGACTTCGCCGACCAGGTGGACGACATCGCGGCGCTGATCGCCGGCACCTACCGCTCCCCGGAGGGGGTGGCCGCGCACGCGGTGCCCGGCGAGGGCGCGGACCTGCGGCTGTGGATCCTGGGCAGCAGCGGCGGGCAGAGCGCGCAGGTGGCGGGGGAGCGGGGGCTGCCGTTCGCGGCGAACTACCACGTCAGCCCGTCCGGCGTGCTGGAGGCCGCGGAGGCGTACCGGGAGGCGTTCAAGCCCTCGGAGACCCTGGCGGAACCCCACCTGATCGTCTCGGCGGACGTCGTGGTGGCCGAGGACGACGAGAGGGCCCGCGAGCTCGCCTCCCCGTACGGGCTCTGGGTCCGCAGCATCCGCAGCGGTGCCGGGGCGATCCCGTTCCCGACACCGGCGGAGGCCGCGGCCCACGAGTGGAGCCAGGAGGACCGCGCGCTGGTCGCCGACCGGCTGGACACCCAGTTCGTCGGCTCCCCGCGTACCGTCGCCGAGAGGCTGCGCGTCCTGCGTGACGTCACCGGCGCCCACGAACTGCTCGTCACCACCATCACCCACGACCACGCCGACCGGGTCCGCTCCTACGAGCTGCTCGCCGAGGAGTGGTCGAGGCTCGTCGCCTGAGCCCGAGACGGCCTGCCGGGCGGACACCGTCCCGGCGCGCCCAAGGCCGGGGAGGCCGCCCGTACTCGGCCTCCCCGGCTTCCTGCACCCGGTGGCGGCCGAAGATATTTCCGGCGTGATGTCGAGAACGCGTCGTCGACTCCGACGTCCCAGGTGAGACGCCCCCGACGAGGGCGTCCTGAGATTCGCCGCCGAAAGAGAACCGCCCCGTGCCGGGTGCGGGAAAGGACAAGACATGAAGAGCTCTGCCCTCGGCAGCATCCTGCTCGGCAGCGTCGACCCCGTCAGGCTCCACGCCTGGTACCTCGCCGCGCTGGCACCCGAGCACTTCGGAGACGGCTTCATCGACTTCGGCGGTGTCCGGGTCCTCTTCGAAAACCGCACCGACATCGCTCCGGCGACCGCCGAGCCCGGTCGGGTGATCTTCAATTTCCATGTGGAGGACGCCCGTGCCACAGCCGCGCACCTCGACGGCCTGGGGGCGACCTGGCTGGTCGAGGTCGAGCGGCGGGACGCCGGGCTGTTCGGCACGCTGGTGGACCCGGACGGCAACTACATCCAGATCATCGAGCTCAGCGAGGAGTATCTCGCCGCGGCGGGGCGATGACCTGTCCGGCGGGCGGACGACATCGACGCCGCCGTTGACGAACTGGCCGGACGGGGTGTGACCTTCGAGCGCTACGACGGCTTCACGCAGGACGACAGGGGCGTCATGCGGGAAGGCGGCCCCTGCATCGCGTGGTTCAGGGACCCCGCCGGCAACGTCCTGTCCGTGCTCCAGGACAGGTAGGAGTGCCCGTGGGCCCGGCCGCGTCCGTCGCCGCGGCCGGGCCCACGTATCAGGTCGGGCGCGTCAGGCGCGTTTGGCGATGGCGGTGATGAAGGGCTGCATGATCCGGGCGGCCAGCGGGCCGAACGCGGCGAGGATGAGCACGTAGGCGGCGGCCAGCGGGCCCAGGTCGGGATGGACCCCGGCGGCCACCGCGAGACCGGCGATCACGATGTTGAACTCGCCCCGGGGGATGAGCGCGATTCCGGCCCGAGCCTGTCCGGCTCTGGCGATACCCGCCCGGTGGGCGGCGTAGGCGCCGGTGAGCAGCTTCGTGATCATGCTGATCACGGCGAGGAGCACGGCCAGCCCGGCAACCGGGAGAATCTTGGTCGGATCGGTCTGAAGGCCGAAGAAGACGAAGAACACCGCGGCGAACAGGTCGCGGATCGGGGTGAGCAGTTCCTGGGCGTCCTCGGCCAGCTCGCCGGAGAGGGCGATGCCGACCAGGAAGGCGCCGACCGCGGCCGAGACCTGGAGCTGCTGGGCCACCCCGGCGACCAGCAGCGCGAGACCGATGACCTTCAGCAGCAGCACCTCGGAGTTGGGGCTGGAGACGAACGCCTCGATGAACCTGCCGTAGCGGAGCGCGACCAGCAGCACGACGCTGACCGTGCCCAGTGCGATCGCCACGGCGATCGCACCGCTGGCGAAGCTCAGCCCGGCCAGCACCGCGGTGAGGATCGGCAGGTAGACGGCCATCGTCAGGTCCTCGAAGACCAGCAGCGACAGCACCACCGGTGTCTCGCGGTTACCGATCCACCCCAGGTCGGACAGGACCTTGGCGGTGATGCCGGAGGAGGTGGCGTAGGTGACACCGGCCATGGCGATGGCGGCCACCGGCCCCCAGCCCAGCAGCAGTGCGGTGATCGCGCCCGGCGCGGCGTTGAGCACCAGGTCGACCACGCCCGCGCGGGCGTTGCCCTTCAGGCTCGTCACCAGCTCGGAGGCGTTGTACTCCAGGCCGAGGGTGAGCAGCAGCAGGATGACGCCGAGCTCGGCGCCGACGGAGGTGAACTCCTCGCTGGTGGCCAGGGGCAGGATGCCGCCGGTGCCGAAGGCCAGTCCGGCGATGAGGTACAGGGGGATGGGCGAGATGCCGACTTTAAGGGCCAGTGCGCCGAGGATGCCGAGCCCGAGAAGGACAGCACCGAGCTCAAGAAAAAGAATAGCCGTGTGCACCAGGTTTCCTACCCGCCGGACAGGATGTCGGAGACGGCGGAGGTGCTCTCCGGGCTGCCCACCACGACCACCACGTCGTTTCCGAGCAGCCCGAAATCAGGGGCGGGGCTGGCGAACACCTGGCCCTCGCGAACCACGGCCACGATGGAGGCGCCGGTGCGGGTGCGGACGCGCGCGTCACCCATCGGCCGGCCGGCGTACGGCGAACCGGGCACGATCGGCAGTTGCAGGCTGACGAGCCCCTCGACCTCGCTGTGCAGGGCGTTGAGGCGCTGCACGATGCGCGGGGCGCCGAGCAGTTCGGCGAGCGCGTCGGCCTCCTCGTCGTTCAGTTTTATGGTCTCGCATGCGCGGTCGGGATCATCCGGGTCGTACAGCACCAGGTCACGACGGCCCGTGCGGTGAGAGACGATTCCTATTCGCCTGCCTGACCGCGTTGTGAACTCGTGCCGCAGCCCTATACCTGGCAGTGCCGTCTGCTCGACCTCCACCGTGCCAGCTCCTTGCGTGTGTATGACTGATTCTCTTGCCAGGAGAACCTACCAACTCGGGCTTTGTCGAGTGATGCCGAGCATAACCGGTATTACCGATTGACTTTGTGGGTTATTTGGCCGACGATGGGCGGGAACCGAGCCCCCAGCCACGAATGAGGTCTTCCGTGCCGGCTCCCGTCGTCGACGTGGGGGCGCCGCAGCGGGCCGCGCGAACGCGGTCACGTGCGCCCCTGCCCTCCGCCGCCGTCTGGCAGCGCCTTGTCAGCCCCCTGGTCATCGTCGTCGTCTGGCAGGTCGCCAGCGCCGCCGGACTTCTCCCGGGACAACTCCTCGCCTCGCCCGTCAAGGTCCTCACCACCGCCGCCGGGCTCGTCGGAGAGGGAGTCCTGCCCGAGGCGATCGCCGTCTCGCTCCGGCGGGCCGCGATCGGCTTCACCCTCGGCGCGGTCGCCGGGATCGGCCTGGCCCTCGTGGCGGGGCTCAGCCGCATCGGCGAGAACGCCGTCGACCCGCCGCTGCAGATGCTGCGGGCGCTTCCGCTGTTCGGCCTGATCCCGCTGTTCATCCTCTGGTTCGGGATCGGCGAGACGCCCAAGGTGGCGCTGGTCGCCCTCGGTGTGGCCTTCCCGCTCTACCTCAACACCTTCTCCGGGATCCGCGGCGTCGACGGCAGGCTCGCCGAGGTGGCCCGGGTGCTGCGGCTGAGCCGTACGGAGACCATCACCCACATCGTCCTGCCCGGCGCGCTGGCGCAGACCCTCGTCGGCCTGCGGCAGAGCCTGGGCGTGGCCTGGCTGGCGCTGATCGTGGCCGAGCAGATCAACGCGGACGCCGGCCTGGGACACATGATCAACGATGCCCGGGAGTTCCTGCGCACCGACGTGATCGTCGTCGGCCTGATCGTCTACGCGGTCCTCGGCCTGCTGACCGACGCGCTGGTACGCCTGCTGGAGAGGAGGGCCCTGTCATGGCGGCAGAGCTTCCTGTCACGTTGACCTCGTCGCGTGCGGTGCTCTCGCTCCCCGCGGCGGCCCCGCCCCGTGCGGCGGCCCCGGTGGCCGCGGTCAGGGGACTCACCCGGGCCTTCGGGGAGCGGCGGGTTCTCGACGGGGTCGACCTGGAGATCGGCCGTGGCGAGTTCGTCGCCCTGCTCGGCCGGAGCGGCTCGGGCAAGTCCACGCTGCTGAGGGTGCTCGCGGGACTCGACCCCGGTGCCGAGGGCGAGGTCGAGGTCTGCGGCACCGCCGCCGTGGCCTTCCAGGAGCCCCGGCTCGTGCCGTGGAAACGGGTCCTGGCCAACGTCGCGCTCGGGCTGCGCGCCCCCGACCCGCGCGCCGCCGCGCTGGCCGCGCTGGAGGAGGTCGGTCTCGGCGCCCTGCGCGACGCCTGGCCGCTCACCCTGTCCGGCGGCGAGGCACAGCGGGCCTCCCTGGCCAGGGCGCTGGTCCGCGAGCCCGGCCTGCTCCTGCTCGACGAGCCGTTCAGCGCCCTGGACGCGTTGACCCGCATCACCATCCACCGGCTCGTGCTCGACCTGTGGGCGCGGCACCGCCCCGGCATCCTGCTCGTCACCCACGACGTGGACGAGGCCATGCTGCTGGCCGACCGCGTCCTGGTGCTCGACGGGGGCGCCATCGCCCACGAGTCCGGGATCGAACTGCCCCGCCCCCGCCACCGCGACCACCCCGATCTCATCGCACTGCGCTCCACCCTGCTCAACCGGCTGGGCGTCACCCCGGAGGGAACCGTATGAAACGTCGTGTCACCGCGGCGATCGCCGTGGCTCTGCTGCTGTCCTTCACCGCGGCCTGCGGAGCCGGGGAGGAACAGGGCGTCCGTGCGGACGGCTCGGTCGACCTGTCACAGGTGACGCTCCGCGTCGGCGACCAGAAGGGCACGGGCCTGCAGGCGCTGTTGACCGCGGCCGGCCAGCTCGACGACGTCAAGTACAAGGTCACCTGGTCACAGTTCACCTCGGGGCCACCGATCCTGGAGGCCATCAACGCCGGTTCGGTGGACTTCGGCGCGGTCGGCAACGCGCCGCCGGTCTTCGCGGCCGCCGCCGGGGCGAAGATCTCCGTCATCGCGGTCGCCGAGAAGGGCCTCGGCGGTCAGGCGGTCGTCGTTCCCGCGGACTCGCCCATCAAGACCCCGGCGGACCTGCGCGGCAAGCGCGTCGCCGTGGCCAAGGGCAGCTCCGCCAACTTCCACCTGCTGGCGGTACTGAAGAAGGAGGGACTGGGCTTCACCGACATCCAGCCCCAGTACCTCCAGCCGCCGGACGCCCTGGCCGCGCTCTCCTCCGGCAGGATCGACGCCTGGGCCATCTGGGATCCCTACACCGCCCAGGCCGAGTCCCAGACCGGGGCGCGCGTCCTGGTCGACGGCGAGGGCTACGCCAACGGCTTCGAGTTCCAGATCGCCGGGAAGGAGGCCCTCGCCGACCCGGCCCGCACGGCCGCGCTGAGCGACTGGGTGGCGCGCATCCGCAAGGCACATCAGTGGGCCAACGACCACCAGGACGAGTGGTCCAAGGTCTTCTCCGAGCTCACCGGGCTGGACCAGGCGATCATCAGTACGGCGGTCAGGCGCAGCTCGTACCGGGACCTCAAGCTCGCCGGCGATGTCGTCGACCGCGAGCAGCTCGTCGCCGACGCGTTCAGCGAGGCCAAGCTCATCCCCTCCCCCGTCACGTTCGCGGACTTCGTCGACACCAGGTTCGACGCCACCCTGGACAACCCCTCGTGACGCCCGCCCCGAGGTCCGTGCCCGGGAGATCCACGCCTGGAGGCATCCGATGAAGTTCCACTGGTTCCTGCCCACCGCCGGTGACAGCCGGGTCCTCACCGGGGGCGGCCACGGCCTCAGCAGGGGGCACGGCCGCTCCGAGGCGGCCACGTTCCGCCCGCCGGACATCGAGTACCTGGCGCAGGTCGCCCGCTCCGCCGAGCAGCTCGGCTTCGAGGCGGTCCTGACCCCGACCGGCACCTGGTGCGAGGACGCCTGGCTGGTCACCGCCGCGCTGACCCGCGAGACCGAGCGGCTGAAGTTCCTCGTCGCCTTCCGGCCAGGCTTCATGTCACCGACGCTGGCCGCGCAGATGGCCGCCACCTACCAGCGGCTCTCGCGAGGCAGGCTCCTGCTCAACGTGGTGACCGGCGGGGAGAGCGCCGAGCAGGCCAGGTTCGGCGACCATCTGTCCAAGGACGAACGCTACGCGCGCACCGACGAGTTCCTGTCGGTCGTGCGCGGCGCCTGGAGCGGTACCCCCTACGACTTCGACGGCGGCCACTACCGCGTCGAGGGCGCGATGGTCGCCGAGACGCCCGATCCCGTCCCGGAGATCTACTTCGGCGGCTCCTCGCGGGCTGCCGGACCGGTCGCGGCCAGGCACGTGGACGTCTACCTCACCTGGGGCGAGCCCCCCGAGCAGGTGGCGAAGAAGATCGAGTGGATCCGGGAGCTGGCGGAGGAGCAGGGCCGTAAGCTCCGCTTCGGCATCCGGCTACACGTGATCACCCGCGACAGCGAGCGCGACGCCTGGGCGGAGGCCGAGCGGCTGCTGGCCGCCATCGACCCGGCCGACATCGTCTCGGCCAGGAAGCTGCTCGGCCGTAGCGAGTCGGTCGGCCAGCGGCGCATGCTGGAGCTGCACGAGGGCTTCACCGGGGGCACCGCCCGCGACCTGGAGATCCATCCGAACCTCTGGGCCGGGGTCGGCCTCGTGCGGGGCGGTGCGGGCACCGCGCTGGTCGGCAGCCACTCCCAGGTCGCCGAGCGGATCGAGGAGTACGCCTCGCTCGGCGTCGAGGAGTTCGTCCTGTCCGGCTATCCCCACCTGGAGGAGGCGTACTGGTTCGGCGAGAACGTGCTTCCCCGCGTCGCCGCGCCCGTCCAGGGGTGATCACGGCCACATCCGGCGAGCCCGTCTTGCGCGTGATCTCCGCGGGGAGGAATCTCGGTGCATGCCTGACGACCGCCCGTACGACATCGTGCTGTTCGGCGCCACCGGGTTCACCGGGGCGCTCACCGCGGAATACCTCGCGCGCAACGCCGGTCCCGCCCTCCGCTGGGCACTGGCCGGGCGCAACCGGGCCAAGCTCGAAGCGGTCAGGGACCGGATCGGCCTGCCCGAGCTGCCGCTGCTGCACGCCGACGTGACCGACCCGGCCTCCCTGGTGGAGATCGCCAGGCAGGCCAGGGTCGTGGCGACCACCGTGGGCCCCTACGTCTCCTACGGCGAGCCGCTGGTGGCCGCCTGCGCCGACGCGGGCACCCACTACGCCGACATCACCGGCGAGCCCGAGTTCGTCGACCGCATGTTCATCCGCCATCACGAGCGGGCCAGGAAGACCGGGGCCAAGCTCGTGCACGCCTGCGGGTTCGACTCCGTCCCGCACGACCTCGGCGCCTACTTCACGGTCAGGCGGCTGCCCGAGGGAGTGCCGCTGGAGGTCAGCGGCTTCGTCCGGGCCTCCGGTGCCGCCTCCGGCGGCACCGCGCACTCCGCCGTCATGGCGATCTCCCGCTTCCGGCAGACGGCCGAGGCCGCGCACGTCCGGCGCGAGCTGGAAATCGTGCCCGGGGCCGCCGCGGCCTCCAGGACCAGGAAGACGCGTGGCATGCCCGGCCCGGTCCGCCACGTCGGAGGGTGGGCACTGCCGTTGCCCACGCTCGACCCGCAGATCGTCGCCCGCTCGGCCCGCGCGCTGGACCGCTACGGCCCCGACTTCACCTACCGCCACCACTTCGCGGTCAGGCGACTGCCCGTCGCGCTCGGCCTCGCCGCCGGGGTGGGCGCCCTCGCGCTGCTCGCCCAGATCCCACCGGCGCGCTCCCTGCTGCTGCGCCGCTTCGCACCCGGTGAGGGGCCCGGCGTCGAGCAGCGGGCCAGGAGCTGGTTCAAGGTCACCTTCCTCGGCCTGGGCGGCGGGGCGCGCGTCGTCACCGAGGTCGCGGGTGGCGACCCCGGCTACGGCGAGACCGCCAAGATGCTCGGCGAGTCGGCGCTCTGCCTGGCGACGGACGACCTTCCGGAGGTCTCCGGTCAGCTGACCACCGCCGTGGCGATGGGCGACGCGCTGATCGGCCGTCTGGTGCGGGCGGGCATCACCTTCACGGTGCTGAGCGACTCGCGCAAGTAGGCGTCCGCTCGGGACGAGCGGCTCCCGGGTTCCGGTGTGACGATCGTGGACGGGATCGGCCGGAACCCGCTCGATCCGGGGTGTCACCCGGTCACGATGTGGACCGGCGGCGCCTGCGGTAGGCGCGCTGCTGGCAGGCCCGCGAGCAGTAGGCGCGCGGGCGACCCGTCTCCGCCCGGTCCATGCCCGTGCCGCAGATCGCACACGAGGCGCTTTCATCACGCTTTTCATCACGCTCACGGACCAGTACCTCGATGCCGTCCAGCACGCGCCGCAGGCCGAACTCGAAGGAGTCCTCCGGCTCGTCGTAGCCGCCCGCCTCCCAGACGTGGGTCAGCGTGGGATAGAGGTGGAGCTTCTCGTACAGCGACTCCCGGGCACCCCACCACTCCTCCTCGGAGACCCCCGTGTGCCGCTCGGCCCTGGCGACCTCCGCCGCCCTGGCCGCCTCGCTGTCCACGAACCGGCCGACGAGGCCCACCACCGCGACCATCTCGGCGGGCTTCAGGCCGATTCCCGCCACGGTGCCGAGCGCGTACTCGAACTGGGCGACGGAGTTCGGGCCGGGAACGTGCCGGGTGCCGCGCACCTCGGCCAGCCAGGGGTGACGGCGGCACAGGGCCCAGCACCGTCTCGCCCACCCCTCGAGCGCCTCGCGCCAGCCGTGCGGCGTGCCGGCCGCGCCGCCGCCGTCCGTCCCGCTCGTCACCACGTCGCCCATCACCGTGTCGCACATCAGGTCGATGAGCTGTGCCTTGCCCGGTACGTGCCGGTAGAGCGACATGCTGGTGAAGCCGAGACGTTCGCCGACCCGTCGCATCGACAGCCCCTCGACGCCGTCGGCGTCGGCGATCTCGACGGCGGCGCGCACGATCGCGCCGACGCTCAGTCCCTGCCTGGGCGCGGCGTCCCGGGACTCCCGCCACAGCAGTTCGACGGTCCGGTCCGGATCCTCCTCGAAGGCCACCCGTTCTCCTTCCGCTTGACGCTCGACCCGAGTATCTGTTTATGCTGTATACGTTATTTACATTATAAATGAGGAGCACCCGTTGAACGATTTCTACGTGTCCCCCTCCGGTGACGACACCTGGCCCGGCACCCTGGAACGACCCTTCGCCACCCTCGCCCATGCCCGGGACCTGGCCCGCGGCGCGGACGCCGCTGTCCACCTGCTGGCAGGCACCCACCGGCTCGCCGAGACGTTCGAGCTCACCGAGGCCGACTCCGGCGTGACCTACCGGGCACTGGGGGAGGCCGTCGTCAGCGGTGGCCGCCGGGTCACCGGCTGGCGCGAGCGGGACGGAGTCTGGCTGGCCGAGGTCGGCGACCTCGACACCCGCCAGCTCTACGTGGAAGGACGCAGGGCCGAACGGGCCGCGATCGACGCGATTCCCGGGAAGGCCACCAGAACCGACACGGGTTACGTCACCGACAGTACGGCCCCGCAAAGCTGGGGCAATCCCGCCGACGTCGAGTTTGTCTTCCGCGGCGTCTACCCGTGGACCGAGGCCCGCTTCGGCGTCGCCGCCGTCGAAGGCGACGAGTACTCGACCACCATCACCATGGCCCAACCCGCCTTCGGCTGGGCGATCGAGCTCTACAACTCGGTGGTCCCTTGGGAGGGCGGAGGGGAGTCCTACGGCCCTGGCCTGCCGACCCGGGTGGAGAACGGCGCGGGTTTCCTAACGGAGCCGGGTACCTTCGCCCTCGACAGGTCCCGCCCTGGTCACCACGTCCTGAGCTACCGGCCGCGCCCCGGCGAGGACCCCGAGCGGACGGAGGTCGTCGCCCCCGTACTGGAGACGCTGGTCAAGGTCACGGGCGCTCGCGACGTCGCCTTCCTCGGCGTCACCTTCGCAGACGCCACCTGGCTGCGGCCGAGCCGCCCAGAAGGCTTCCTGCACTACCACGGCACCGGCTACTACGAGGGCGGCCCCATCGAGAAGGTGTCGTTCGGCGAAGGGGCGTGGGTGACGGTGCCGGGGGCGTCGTCGGAGATTCCGGCGAACGTCGTGTTCGAAGGCGCCGCGCGCGTCGCGATCGAGGGCTGCCGCTTCACCAGGCTGGGGGCCACGGCCCTGCGGTTCTCCGGCGACAGCGCCGACATCCTGGTGCGGGGCAACGTGTTCGAGAGCCTCTGCGGCGGCGGGATCTCGATCGGCGGGAGCCGCGGCGCCAGGGTCGAGAACAACTGGGTCCACGACGTCGGCCTGGAGTACTCCGGCTCGCCCGGTATCGCGGTGACCGGGAGCGAGGACTCCACGCTCGCGCACAACCAGGTGAACGACGTCCCGCACTGCGGCATCGTGGTCGGCGCGGGCAAGAGCACCCGGGTCCTGCGCAACCTCACCTTCAACACGTTGAAGGTGCTGGCCGACGGCGGTGGCATCTACCTGTCGGGCCCGCAGGGCGACTCCCACGACAACGGCGCGGTCGTCCGCGGCAACGTCGTGCGCGACACGCTCACGCCGTACAACTTCGCGCTCTACACCGACTACGGCGCCGCCTGGGTCACCGTCGAGGGCAATGCCGTCCAGCGCGCCGACAACACGGCCGTCCTGCGGGTCTGGCCACCACTGGAAAACGTCGTCTTCCGCGGCAACTTCTGGGATGCCCACCCGGTGGGCTGGGACGACCCGCCGGAGGGCGTCACCATGGAGGGCAACGTGACGTCGGCCGACGAGAAGGACTTCGAGGTCCGTACGGCGAGCATCGTCGTGCGGGCGGGTCTGGAGCCCGGCTACGCCCACCTGCTCGGACGGTGACCACCGCGCCTCGCTCTTGGAGAAGCCTTGGGGTACGGATGAGCGTGGCGGTGATCCGGGCACGGTACTAAACCGGGTAGTCCGCGTGCGGGAACGGGGGCCGTGTCATGTCCGACTCGTGAGCGCGAAAGAGCGTGATGAGGACCTGACGGCCCGAGTGCCGGCCGGACGCGCCGGCACCGCCGCGCGGTGATACCGAACAGAGCGTCGGGGGACCGGCCCCGACGACGGCTGGTCGCGTCCGGGGCCGGCCCGAGTCCTAGGAGACGTCAGCCATGAAAATGCCCACAGTCAACGAGTGCCAGGTCGATGCGTGCGCCTACAACGCGGACCACGTCTGCCACGCGCTGGCCATCACGGTCGGCAACAGTCATCACGCGGAGTGCGAGACCTTCTTCAAGGTCGACCTGAAGGGTGGCGACCCCGCCGCCACCGGCCGCGTCGGCGCCTGCAAGATGTCCGACTGCCAGCACAACGTCCAGTACGAATGCCAGGCCTCCGGCATCGTCGTCGGTTACGCGCAGAAGGACATCGACTGCCTCACGTACGCGCCGGCCTGACGGCGGATGAGCCGTACGGCGACGGAGCGGTGGCCCCGGCCTCTTGGCATCCAAGCGCTTGTTTGGTAACACTGGCCCATGGCAGAAACCGCCGCCGACGTCTTCGCGCCCGCGAAGCTCGGGCCGATCACCCTGCGCAACCGCCTGATCAAGGCGGCCACCTTCGAGGGCATGACCCCCGAGGCGCTGGTCTCCGACGAGCTGATCGACTTTCACCGGCGGGTGGCCGCCGGAGGCGTCGGCATGACCACGGTGGCCTACTGCACGGTGGCACCGGAAGGCCGCACGCAGTGGCGGCAGATCTGGATGCGCCCGGAGGCCGTGCCCGGCCTGCGCCGCCTCGCCGAGGCGGTACACGCCGAGGGCGCCGCCATCTCCGCGCAGATCGGCCACGCCGGCCCGGTGGCCAACCCCGCCTCCAACAGGCTCCCCGCGCTGGGCCCGTCCCGGCGGTTCAACTGGCTGGGCATGAGCATGACCCAGGCGACGACCGTCGCGGACATCGAGCGCATCGTCCGCGCGCACGCCGACGCGGCGCTCCTGGCGGAGGAGTCGGGCTTTGACGCCGTCGAGATCCACCTGGGGCACAACTACCTGGTCAGCTCCTTCCTCAGCCCCCGGCTCAACAACAGGACCGACGGCTACGGCGGCAGCCTGGCCAACCGGGCCCGGCTGGCGCGCGAGGTCGCCCTGGCCGTAAGGGAGGCCGTCGGCGGCCGGATCGCGATCCTGGCCAAGCTCAACATGGACGACGGGGTCAGCGGCGGCCTGACACCCGACGAGAGCCTCCAGGTCGCGACCTGGCTGGAGGCGGACGGCGGACTCGACGCCATCGAGCTGACGGTGGGCAGCTCGCTGCTCAACCCGATGTACCTGTTCAAGGGCGACGCCCCGATCCGTGACTTCGCCGCGGCCCTGCGGCAGCCGCAGCGGCTGGGGGTGCGGCTGCTGGGCGGCCGGTTCCTGCGCTCCTACCCCTACCGGGACGGCTACCTGCTCGACGACGCCCGCGCCTTCCGCGCCGCCCTGAGGATGCCGCTGGTGCTCCTCGGCGGCGTCACCAACCTGGCGACCATGGAACTGGCCCTGCGCGAGGGCTTCCAGTTCGCCGCCATGGGCCGGGCCCTGCTCATGGAGCCGGACCTGCCCAACCGGATCATGAAGAACCGGGCCGTCGAATCCCGGTGCATCCACTGCAACCGGTGCATGTCGACGATCTACTCCGGCACCCGCTGCGTGCTCACGGAGTGACCGCCCTCGCTCTCAGCGGAGCCCGGCACGCCGGGCGGTGACCACGTCGACGACGGCCACGACCAGCGAGACCAGCACGAAGGCGATGGCGACCAGCAGCGAGTGCCGGAACGCCGTCGCGTAGTCGCCGCGGGAGGAGGCGACCTCGGCGAAGAACACCGAGCCGATCGCCGCGATGCCGACGGCCGTGCCGAGCCGCTGTCCCGTCTGGAGCACCCCGCCGGCGGTGCCGGCCATCGCGACCGGCACCTCCGACAGGGTCAGCGTCTGGTTGGGGGAGATCACCAGGCCGCTGCCCAGGCCGGCGAGGAGCAGCGGCAGCGCGATGGCCCAGGCCACGTGCTCGCCGGGGACCAGCCGCACGGCGAGCGCCGTGACGCCCAGCGCGGCCGCGACCAGCAGCAGCCCCGCCACCACCAGCGGCCGGCCCAGCCGGGTGACGGTCCGGCCGCCCAGCGTGGCGGCCACGGCGGACCCCGCCGCGAAGGGGGTGGTCGCCAGCCCTGCCTCCAGTGCCGAGTAGCCCAGGCCGTTCTGCAGGTAGAGGGTGAGAATGAAGAAGATCGCGCTGAAGCCGGCGAAGTAGAGCGTGCCGAGCAGGGCGCCGAGCGCGTACGAGCGTCTGCGGAACAGGAACAGGTCGACGACCGGCTGGCGCCGCCGCCCGTACCGGCGTTCCCAGGCCACGAAGGCGGCGAGCACGACGAGCCCGGTGAACAGCGTCGGCCACCTTTCCGCGCCCTGCCACTGCTGCCCCTCGACGAACGGCAGGAGCACCAGCACGACGCCGAGGGCGAGCAGCAGCACGCCCACCGGATCGATGCTCTCCCGGGGGCGCCTTTCGCGCGCCGGAGGCCGGATGTAGCAGTACGCCAGGACCACGGCCAGGATGCCGATCGGCACGTTGACGTAGAAGACGAGGCGCCAGGCGTCGGGGCCGCCGCCGAGTTGGATGAGCGCCCCGCCGAGCAGCGGGCCGATCGCGGTCGAGAAGCCGATGACGGTGCCCAGCAACCCGAACGCCCGGCCCCGCTCCGCTCCCCGGAAGAGTTGCTGGATCAATCCGCTGACCTGCGGATTCAACACCCCGCCGGCCATTCCCTGGATGAGTCTCGCGATGACCAGCAACGTCGGGTCCCCGGCCATCCCGGCCGCCGCGCTGGACAGGGTGAACAGGACGACACCGAGGACGAACACGTTGCGCCGGCCGTGCATGTCGCCGAACCGCCCCGCGGGGATCAGCGCCAGCCCGAAGGTGAGCGCGTACCCCGACACCACCCACTGCAGGTCGCTCTGCGGGGCGTTCAGCCCGTTGCGGATGGCCGGCAGCGCCACGTTGACGATGCTGACGTCCAGCAGGGTCATGAAGCCGGCGACGAGGCAGACGGTCAGCGCCTTCCAGCGGCGTGGGTCGGCTCCCTCCTGGTCTCTCAGAGCCGTCGTCTCGTCGCTCATCCGGTCGCGCGGTGCGGGGGCCCGGCCTCCCGGTCCGCCGGTCTTCTCCTCCCGCCGCGTTCCAGATCTTCGGGCGGTACGGGTGACCGGCTGAGGACCAGCATGCCGCCCCCGTTCTCCGCCTTCGGCTTTCAGCAGCCGATACGTACCCCTTTCGGATGTTCAAATCACCGTTCGGGCCCCGGCGAGTCGCCGGGACCCGAACGGTGGCTCATCTGCGGAGCGGGGAGTCGCCCGGTGCTACGGGCACGTCGCCTCGCCGCTCTGCACCGGGACGTTCACCGCGGTCCAGGCGGCCTTGACCGCGTTGACCTCGACGCAGCCGCTCGGGAAGAGCGCCTTGGCGGCGGCCACGGTGGCCTTCCGTGCCTTGGGGTGCGTCCACGGCGCGGTCTTGCTGTTCAGCCCGGCCTGGAAGATCTGGCCGGCCTTCTGGATGCCGATGCCGGTCAGCGTGGCCGGACCCGAGCAGACGGAGCTGGCCGGCTTGCCCACCGGGTTGGTGCCCTCGGCGAGCAGGTAGAACCAGTGGTTCTGCGGGCCCGCTCCCGCATGCACCTCGAAGTTGAAGGGGGAGCTGTAGCAGTTCGGGTGTCCCTCGGCCGACGGGTTGTACATGTTGCGGATCTCGCCCGAGCCGACCAGGTTGACCTCCTCGCCCACCAGGTAGTCCGGCGGATCGAGGCTGGCGGGCTGGTTGGCGTAGTGCTCGGTCAGCGCGCCGAAGATGTCGCCGGTCGACTCGTTCAGGCCGCCGGTCTCGGTGCTGCTGCCCCCGGGACCCCCGGAGTACTGGAAGACGGCGTGGCCGTACTCGTGGCCGACCACGTCCATCGGGGTGGCCTGCCGGGTGTTGGCCTGGTTATGCCCGAAGTTGGTGTAGCTGCCGTTCCAGTAGGCGTTGACGGCGTTCAGGCCGACCCGGGCCGGGAACGCGCCGCCGGAGCCGTTGAACCCGTTGCGGCCCAGCCAGTTGCGGAGCATGTCCCATTCCTTCTGCGCCGCGTACAGGGCGTCGACGCAGGCGGTCTCCAGGTTGGTGCCCGAGCCGGTGCCCCAGGCGTCGTCGGTCCCGGTGTAGGCGGTGCCGCCCTGCCCGCCGCAGCGCAGGCCGGGACGGGTGGTGTCGGTCATCGAGTACGAACTGCCGGAACCTGAGGTCTGGATGGTCACCGGGTTGCCGTTGTAGTAGCTGTTGCCGGTCCCGGCGTGGACGTCGTCGTAGGAGTCGACGATCGACCCGTCGACGGCGTCCACGAAGACGTGCAGGACGCTCGGGGTCTCGCCGTTGGTACCGGTGACGACCACCTCCCAGGCCAGCCTGGGCGTGGTGGTGGCGGCGTGCACGAGCAACCGAGGGGTGCTCACGCTCTCCACGACGGGCACCTGCGCGCGGGCGGTGGCGGTCGCCGCGGCGGCGTCCACCTTGCTCGTGACGTCGACCGTGATCCTGGACTGCTGGCCCGAGCTCACCGACCCGACCAGCTCGCCGGCCCGGTCGGTGGACACGATCACGTCACCGCCGAACACCGGCAGCCCCCGGTAGGTGCGCGCGTAGGTCAGGTACTGCAGACCCTGGGCGCCGGAGACGTTGGCGGTGAGGGTGAACTTCTCGTTCTGCCCCTTGAGGAGGGCTTCCGACCTCATCGCGATGGTGGCGTTGGCCGTGGTCACGGCGCGGTTGCGCGCCTCCGCGTCCGGCGGTGAGTACGGCGGAGGGTCGGCGGAGACGGTGCGGGCGGTGATGTCCGCCGGTGCTGACGCGGCGCTCACCGCGGTGGGGGTGAGCAGGGCGGTGACGGCCAGTACGGCCACGGCGCCCAGTTTGGTCTTCGGATTCACGGGGGGTGACTCCTCTCGGTGTCCCTGGGGGGGAAGAGGGATACAAGGAGCCCTAAGGGTCGGGGCTACCCCAAAGCTGACACCGAGCGAGGCGGACGAATACCTCACAAAATCCCATAACGCCGTGGTATGGGCGGCTATCCGTACCGGGGGAGCCCCTGCCGTCACGGCTCACCGGTGCGGGTAAGGACGTCATGTTTTGGGGGTTCATAGGCTGAATTGCCCTGATGTACGGCGTTTTTTTCGCCGGGCCGATCGGAGATCATCTAAGGTGGGCTTCGATCGTGTTGTTACGGGGTGTGCTTGTGAGGAGGCTCTGATGAGCGAGGAAATCACAGAGGTCGACACCGAGGTGTTGGCGCGAATCGACACCTCGATCCCACATTCGGCGCGGGTGTGGGACTACTGGCTTGGCGGTAAGGACAACTACGGTCCCGACCGCGCGGTCGGCGACGAGATCGTGAAGGTCATGCCGGACCTGCCGGTCAACGCGCGGGCCGAGCGGGAGTTCATCGGCCGGGTCGTGAGCCATCTGGCCGGTGAGGCGGGCATCGACCAGTTCCTGGACGTGGGCACCGGCATTCCGGCCGCGGACAACACCCACCAGGTCGCCCAGCGGGTCAATCCCAAGGCGCGGATCGTCTACGTCGACAACGACCCGATCGTGCTGGCCCACGCCAGGGCGTTGCTGCGCGGCACCCCCGATGGGGAGACCGCCTACATCGACGCCGACCTGCGCGATCCCGAGCCCATCCTGCGACAGGCCGCGCGGACGCTGGACTTCTCCCGGCCGGTCGCGCTGATGCTGATGGGCGTCCTGGAGTTCGTCCCCGACGGGGACCAGGCCCAAAGCGCGGTGCGCACGCTGCTGGACGCGCTCCCCTCGGGCAGCTACCTGGCCATCGCGCACAGCGTGCACAGCCCGTCGATGGACGAGGCCGCCGCCAAGTGGAACGCCAGCGCCGCCACCCCGCTCACCCTCCGCACCCGGCAGCAGCTGGAGGAGTTCCTCGACGGGCTGGAGTTCCTGGAGCCCGGCGTGGTGTCGCTGCCCAAGTGGCGGCCCGAACCGCAGACCAGCTTCCGCGACCGCGACGTCTTCCAGTACGGCGGCGTGGGCCGCAAGCCGTAGGGCGCCTCGCCGTCCGCACGTCCTGACCCCACGTTCTGACCCGGAGCCCCGGATCGGCCCTGCCCGGTCCGGGGGGCTCGATGACCCCCGGCCACGCCGGCACAGGCCGACGCCCCGGACGTGCGCCGCCGCGTCGAGAATACGCTCGCGCGTTCGAGCGGCCTTGGAACTCTCCTCCGCGGCTGAGGCGGTGGCTTTCACGGGCACGGAGCCACGGTCCCGTACTTCTGGTCGGATTGGTACGGCGCGCGCATCCAGTTCGTCGGGGTCCCCGCGGCCGACGAGGTCCGCGTCGTCGACGGTGATCCCGCGGGGGAGCGCTTCGTCGTCCTCTACCGTCGAAAGGCGACGGGCGCCTTGGGCCTGCCGGGTGGCAGGCCCTAGCATCCAGATGTGCAGAATGATGTTCTAAGGGCCGGGGTGGTCCCACGCACCCTGCTGGCCGCCTTCTGGCTCTGTTCCGCGGTCCATCTGGTGCTGGTCGCCGCCGGCGAAGGCCCGATGAACTCGGTGACCAAGGCGCTGCTGATGCCGCTGCTCGCGGCCTGGGTGCTGGCGCGGCGGGGACCGCGCCTGCTGGTGGCGGCGCTCCTGCTCTCCTGGGGCGGTGACGTGGCCCTGGAGATCGACGGTCTCTTCCTCGCGGGCATGGCCCTGTTCGCCGGGGCGCACGTCTGTTACGTGACCTGTCTCGTCCGCGAGGGGGCACTTCGGGCGCTGCGCCGCCGTCCGGCGATCCCGGTGGTCTACGGCGTCCTGTGGGCGGGCATGATCTTCGTCCTCTGGCCCGGTCTGGGCGACCTGCGCCTGCCGGTGGCCGTCTACTCGCTGCTGCTGACCGCCACCGCGGTGACCGCCGCCGGTCTCGGCCCGCGCATCGGGGCCGGGGGCGCCCTGTTCCTGCTCTCCGACGCGCTGATCGCGTTCGGCCTGGCGGACCTTCCCCGCCCGCCGATGACCGGCCTGGTGATCATGGCGACCTACGTCGCGGCCCAGTACCTCCTGGCCTCGGGCATCGTCGATCGCCTCCGTAGCTGAGGCGGTCACACCGCCGGCGGCGGATGTCCCCCTCCGCCGGAGGGGGACATCCGATCGGCCTGCTCCGGGGAGATCGTCACCAGCGGGGTGGCGAGCAGGTGCCGGGGCTCTCCGTGATCACCTTTTCATCTCCGACTCGGTGGCGAGCCTGATGTCGAACGTGACGTCCAGGTAGGGCCCGTCCATCCCGTACCGCTCGATCGAGGCCTGGTCCTCGCGCGGCTCGAAGTCGACGATGATCTCCGGCTTGACCGCGAAGGCGGCGTCGGAGTCCAGGTAGGGGTCGTCGTTGACGAACACGTGGGTGGTCAGCGTGTGATGCCCGGCTGCCTCGACGCGGATGTGAAGATGGCCGGGGCGCATGGGATGACGTCCCATGGCGCGGAGCATGTCGCCTGCCGGGCCGTCCATCGGTACGGGGTAGCTGGCGGGCTTCACGGTGCGGAACCAGTACTCGCCGTTCTCGTCGGCGGTGAACAGACCGCGCAGGTTGCCTTCGGGCTGCTCGGCGTCCTGGGTGTCGTAGTGGCCCTTGTCGTCGGCCTGCCACACGTCGAGGATCGCACCCGGCAGGCGGTTCCCGTGGCAGTCCTGCACGGTGCCGTGGATCACGGCACTCTCGGCCCGGCCCCATTCGGGGCCCGCGGCGATGAGGTCACCCAGCTCGCGCGGCGGGGCCACGGAGTGGAAGGGGCCCTCCACCGAGCTCGGCGTCATGTCGGCCGGTCCCTGGTTGTTCACGTCATCGACGAGCGTGGTCAGTCCCAGCATGTCCGAGAGCAGGACGAACTCCTGCCGGGTGGGCGTGCAGAACGAGCCGGTACGCGCGAGGAAGTCGAGTCCCGCCTCCCATTCGGCCGCCGTCGGCCTCACGTCCTCGACGAAGCCGTGCAGGTGACGGATGAGGCTCTCCATGACGGTCATCAATCGGGTGTCCGCCCCCTGGAGCTGGCCGACGACCTGCTCGGTCACGGGGTGGCTGCCGGCCGGGCCGTGCCCGGAGCTCACGGTCTCACTCATGCCCAGTCCTCTGCGCTCGCTGTGTTGATCACTGGAGTACGGACGCCGCTCGACTTCCCGACCTCCACCTCGACCACGTCGCCGTCGTGCAGCAGCCACGGGGGTGTACGCGCGTGGCCGATCCCGGACGGCGTTCCGGTGGCGATGATGTCGCCGGGCCGGAGCGTGAACACGCGGCTGTTGAACGAGAGAGTCGTCCCTGCCGAGAAGATCATCTTATTGGTCGAGGAGACCGAGGGTATCCGGCTCGTCAAGGAGCCGGGGAGGCGGGTCACTCCGCGGAGTTCTTCGGCCTGGACGGCACCGGTGAGCAGGGCTGGACCGCGCCGGCCGGGCGGCTCGACGTCCTGGTCAACGATGCCGGCACCGGCCTGGGGGAGAGCGAACCCGGGGTGCTGCTCGCCCTGGCCGGGGTGAACGAGATCTCGTGCGTGATCGCGGGGCACGACCGCCGCGCCCGGACCTCCCGCCCGAGGGGGACCGGCGTGCCGCACGAGGCACGCAGGGGGATGCGGCTCGCCGAGGACCTCGGCCTGCCAGTGGTCATGGTGATCGGCACGCCGGGCGCGGCCGGCTCGGCACGTGCTGTCAGGCGCGCTCGGGCCGATCCGTGGCCCGAGGATGTGCCGGGCTCAGGTCACCGATGGCATCAGGTCGTTTCAATCGCCTCCATGACCGCCCCCTCCTCGGTGCGGACCTGAAGGGTGATCTCCGGCGGCAGCCGCAGCGAGTTGTGCACGGCGCTGTGCTCGATGACGGTGGTGAACGATTCCCGAAGACCTTCGGGAAGGCCGGGAGCGTCGACGACCAGATCGATTCGGCCGACCCGTGCCGGACGCAGTCCCAGATCGTAGTGGGCGGTCACGGTGACGCCGGCGGGCAGCTCACATCGGTGAAGGTAGCGTTCGGCGCGATGGGCGACGCAGGCCGCGAGACTCCCGACGAACAGCTCGACCGGGACGGGACCGGTGTCGCCTCCGCCGAAGTCCGTGGGCTGGTCGACACGGATGGTGTGGCGGCGTATCTGCACGTCAAAGCGGCCGCCGCCGTGCCAGGTGATCTTCATCGTGCCGTTCCGGTTCTGCTTCATGGGTGACTCCACGGGTGTGTTCAGGTTCTGTAGGTGGAGCACGTGGATCTCATCGCCATGGGATGGCCCCTGCGCGTCGACAGGGGAAGGGCGCGCACCGGCCGCGGATCGTGGCCGAGGCGGACGGTGCGGTCATGCCGATCCCGGTGGCCCGGGGCGAGGGGCCGTCACCATGAGGTGGGCCCGCCGACATGGGCGATGTCCTCCGCGGTGACGGTGCGCAACCTTTCCGCCAGGTCGGCCAGCGCGCGGGCGACCGCGAGCTCGTCGCCGATCTCGGGGACCGACTGGTCGACCGGATTGCGACGCGCGTGACCGATCCCGGTCAGGTGGGTGTCGTTCTTGGTGGTCAGGAGTGCCCGGGCGGAGGTGTCATCGCCCTCTTCGGTGATGTAGATCTGCACGGTCCATTGCTTGGCTTCCATGGAAGGAACCTCCGATCGAACGGGTGTTCGTGGTGTCGTGCTTCCGAGTGTGCGGTGAGCCCGATCAGGTGCCGATCGCCCGGGATGGCCGGGCGGTCGCGCGGGTCATCCGACGGGTGTCGCGATCTCGGTGGTCATCGGGGTCCAGCGGTTCGCGAGCCGCTGGGCGAGAGCGGGCATGGTGGTGTACTCCAGCTCCGACAGTGGCAGCCGGTGCGGTTCGAACGGGCCGTGGCGGCGGAGGTAGTCCATGATCTCGCCGGCCTGGGCCCGTGCGCCGTCGAAGGCCGGATCGTCGAACATGTCGCGCGGGCCGATCAGCTTCCCGTCGTGGATCTGGAATCCCAGCGCGACCACGCGCGGCGGGCCGTCGAACCGGGACGGGTGCGCCTGCTGGACCGGGACCGGCAGGAACGGTGCGTGGTGCGAGCCGCGCATGCACCCGGCGACCGTGTACGGAAAGGCGAAAGGCTCCAGTGCCTCGCCGACCGCGGGCAATCCGGACTGGCAGCGGACGATCATCACCGGGTCGTCCTTGCCGACGTACTTGCCGGCGATCAGGGACAGCCGCTGGGTGCTGGTCGCGGCCGCGGTCTCGCCCAGGGTCTTGGAACGGACGCTGTGGATCACGTAACGGGCCGGGGCGCCGATGTACATCAGCATGTCGTACAGGTCGGCCGGGCAGTCGAAGACGATGCGCTTCTCCTCGTACAGGTCGTAGACCTCGAAGCCGAAGCCGGCGTGCATCTTTCCATCGATGACCAGGCCCGCGGTGTTGAACGGGTCGGCGAACATCTTGTACAGCGGCAGGTTCCACGCGCCCGGCTCGGTCTTGTCGGCCAGGAAGCACAGCACCGGCTCCGACGGGCGCTCCTCGAACTCCAGTTCGGCATATCCGGGACCCATGCCCCGCAGATTGCCGGAGAAGGCGTCCGACAGCAGGTCCTGGCCGGCGCCGTACAGGCCGAGTCCCTTGGCGATGTGGGTGGTGGCCTGGAAGGTGTCCCAGGCGAAGGAGTGGATGAGCCCCGCGTCGGCGCCGTAGGTGTGGGTCATGATGAGCGAGATGTCGTCGCCGCAGCTGGCGACCTGACCGTCGATGAGCAGTCCCGAGGCGGTCGCCCGGTCGATCTCGCGGCGGGCCTCGGCCATCATGTTCGGGTGCACCGCGGAGTGGCCGACGAACCCCCCGGTGTCGGCCTTGATGACACTCAAAGTGATCATGATGATCCCCCCGTGGGTTGTCCTGCTTCCACGCTGGTCAGGGGCCTTGTATATGGATAGGGCAGAAGGCCCCGGCCGGGCGGGACTTCCGTACCTGCTTGTGAGTGTGCTCTGGCGGCCCACGTCTTACGACATGGGCGCTCGCCTCGACGCCGGCCACCCGGCCTGGGTCCACGCCGGCTCCACGAGTGTCCAAGGTCTCCTCGCGGCTCCGGGTGACGTGACCGTGGGCACGATCAACACTCCAGGAAAGCAAAGCCCTTGCCGACTATGACAAATCTACGGATTAACCGCATCACTACCCTGAGTATATCAAATTATGACAGAAAGTACTCACGGCCGACCGGTGGGCGGAGGATCGCTGCGATCCGCGGGTCATGAGCGGACCCGCGTCATGTCGAGCGGGTCCGCCCGATCCGTCAGGACTTTTTCCGGGGCGTGGACTCGATCTGGATGTGCTTTTCCTGCTGTTTGGTGTCAGCGAGTTTGACGCTGACCTCCAGAACCCCCTTGTCGTAGGAAGCCTTGACGTCGTTCTCGTCCACGTCACTGGGCAGCGTGATCGACCGGGTGAAGGAGCCGTAGCGGAACTCCGTCCGCTGCTGGTCCCGCTGCTCGTCACGCCGCTCGGCGTGGATGGTCAGGAGGCCGTTGGACAGGGTGATGTCGACATCCTTGTCGGGGTCGATTCCCGGCAACTCGGCCCGCAGCACGTAGCGACCGTCCTTGACGTAGTCCTCGAACTTGATGGGCTGCATCGCCGTCGACTGCATGGCGGAGAGGGGCATGTCCAACCAGTTGAACAGCTCGGGGACGAGGCCTCGCCGCTCGCGGATCATCGGCATGCTCATGGTGTCCTCCTTGTCTACTGGGGTCTTCCCGTACCTCCATCACACCACCGGGCAGGACTCGGAGGTAACAGCCAGAGGTCCCTAACACGTAGGTCTTTTGGCCGCCGTGCCCGACGCCGGAAAGCCGCCGACGTCGTTCGAACCGTGCATGGCCCTGTTCGGACTCACCGGCGCCGCGCTGTCCTCGCTGCGAGCCGGGCTGATCGACCGCTACGGACCTCGCCGGGCGCTGCCGCCGAAGTCCCCGGCCCTGCTGTCGACGGCCACGGCGCTGGGACGGTCGCGGCGGCCCGTGGAGCTACCGGCCGGAGGTCTCCTCTCCGAGACGGGCGTAGTGCCCGAGGGGTCAGGCCGGCCCTGACCGGAAACCTCGGCCGGCATCGCCGGTGGGCGGTCAGGGGCGGGGCCAGGGACGGCCGGTGAGACGTTCGATATCGGTGTTGAACCGTTTGAGGCAGGCGGCGAAGGTGGCGACCTCCTCGGGCGTCCAGTCGTCCAGTAACTTCTCCATGCTGCGGACGGTCTCGTCGCGCTGGTGCTGGAGGCGGCGCTCGCCTTCGGCGCTGATGCGGAACTTGCGGGCGATGCCCCCGTCGGGGTCGGGGATACGTTCGACCAGCCCGGCGCGGAGCATGGCCGAGGTCTGCCGGTTGAGGGTGGAGGGGTCCAGGCCGAACGCCTCGCTGAGCTGCCCGATGGACATCGGGCCGACGATCTGGATGCGACTGAGCAGGACGTAGGCGCTGCGGTCCAGATGGTCGCCCTCGCGTTCGGCGCTGGACAGGGTCAGGTGGTAGTACCGCCCGAGCAGCATGGTCTCGTACTCGATCGAGTGTGTGGGCTTCTCCATGCTGGTCCCTCTCCAGACTTCCCCGCGTCCTGCTTCGCCGTACGGGTGCGCATCGGCAATCACTGTGTATCACCCCCATGTTATGCATTAAGCACATTATGTGTATCGTACACATCGCCTTATTCGTCCAGACAAGGGAGATCCACGTGGACGACTCCACGTCCACCACCCGCCCCGGCGGGATCGTCGGTGTGCTGGCGGTGGCCGGTATCGTCGCCTCACTCATGCAGACCCTGGTGGTGCCGCTGATCGGCGAGCTGCCACGCATGTTGCACACCAACGCGGCCAACGCCTCCTGGGTGATCACCATCACGCTGCTGGTGGGGGCGGTGGCCGTCCCGGTGATCGGGCGGCTCGGCGACCTGTACGGCAAGCGCCGCATGATGCTGGCCTGCTCGGTGCCGATCATCGTGGGCTGCGTGACCTGCGCGCTGGCCGACTCGGTGACCCAGATGATCATCGGGCGAGGTCTGCAGGGCATGGGCATGGGCATGATCCCGCTGGGCATCAGCGCGCTGCGGGACCTGCTGCCGTCCGAGCGGGTGGGCCCCGCGATCGCGCTGATGAGCTCGTCCATGGGCATCGGCGGAGCGCTCGGGATGCCGGTCGCGGCGGCGGTCGCCGAGTACGCGAGCTGGCGCGTACTGTTCTGGGGCGCGGCCGCGCTGAGCGTGCTGGTCGCCGGCCTGATCTGGCTGCTGGTGCCCGCCACGCCCGCCCGGACCACGGGACGCCTCGACGTCGTCGGCGCGCTCGGCCTGGGCATTGGCCTGGTCTGCCTGCTGCTGGGGGTTTCCAAGGGCGCGGACTGGGGCTGGGCGAGCGGAACCACCCTCGGGCTGTTCGCCGTCGCGCTGGTCGTCTTCGTGGTGTGGGGCTGGTGGGAACTGCGAGCCGGTGATCCACTGGTCGACCTGCGCGTCACCGCCCGGCGCCCGGTACTGCTGACCAACGTGGCCTCGATCGTGGTCGGATTCGCGATGTACGCCCAGGCGCTGATCGTGATCCAGATCCTGCAACTGCCCGAGGCCACCGGGTACGGCCTGGGCCAGTCGATGCTGGCCGCCGGCCTGTGGGCGGCCCCGTCGGGCCTGATGATGATGGTGGTCTCGCCGCTGGGTGCGCGGCTGTCGGCCGCTCGCGGCCCCAAGGTCACCCTGGTCACCGGCAGCCTGGTCATGGCGCTCGGGTACGGCTCCTCGATGGCCCTGCTCGGGACGACGTGGGGCCTGCTGGTCGTCACCTGCCTCTGCAGCATAGGCGTCGGGCTGGCCTACGGCGCGATGCCCGCCCTGATCATGGGCGCGGTTCCCCGGTCGGAAACCGCCGCGGCCAACAGCTTCAACTCACTGATGCGCTCCATCGGCACCTCGGTGTCAGCCGCGGTGATCGGTGTCGTCCTCACCCAGATGACCATGCGAGTGGGCGGGCACACCCTGCCGTCCGAGAGCGGCTTCCGCACCGGTCTGCTGATCGGCTGCGGTGTCGCACTCGTCGCCGCGGCGATCGCCTCCGCGATCCCGGCGCGCCGGGCCGACTCCTCGGCCGAGGACGCCGTCACCGCCGAACCGGCGACCGTATCCTGACGCCTCCACCGAGGATTCCGCCGTTCCGGCCTCGAACGCGCGGGTCGCCTTGAACGCCCGGATTCGCCGGCCGGCGGCGCCCGGGGTCCGGCCGGATGAGCCGACGTGCCTGGTCAGGACGTTCTTGTCAGCGGTGAGAAAAGCCTGTTGCGAACATGGTCAAGAAACTGCGAAGATCATCGCGATTTGTCATGCCTTTTGTAAGGACTACGGGTGCCCAAAAAGCCATCGAGCGAATCGGGAGTCCGAGGCCACACCTTGGCGCTCTCGACCCTGCTCGCCTTCGTCATGCTCCTCACGTTCGCGCCGCCGGCGAGCGCCAACGCGTTCGGATGGTCGTATCTGCATCCGTCAGGGTGCTGCGCGCAGGCCGACAACAAGGACCATTACTACAACTACTCGTCGTTGACCTCGTACATGAAGGTCGCGGGCAACTACGCCATGATCAAGTTGGACTCCCAGACCGACATGGCCACGCACTACGACTCCACCCCCGACAAGCACACCGATGTGGAGATGTTCGACCAGTACTACAACGACTACTGGGGCCTCGACTGGGACGGGTCGAGCACCGGAAAGAACATCTACGCCCACGCCAAGTGCGTGCGGATAATCAGCCCGGGGCTCATCAACGGCTGGTGGAAGTGCGACCAGTACGAGATCCGCTTCGATCTGGCCGACATGAGCCGCTTCTCGGAGAACGAGCGTAAGAAGACGACCTGCCACGAGGTCGGGCACACCACCGGGCTCGACCACTCCTCCCAGAGCGACTCTTGCATGAAGTCAGGCCGCTCCACCGTGCGCACCTACACCTCGCACGACGTCGCGCACATCAACGGCCGATTCTGAGGACGGAACACATGCCGAAGACGCTCCGATCCCGCACCGCGGGAGTGAGCCTCACCCTGGTCACCGCCCTGGGCCTGCTGGCCGCCGTCGGTGTGGCCGCGGCCCGGTCCAACGACCCCGCTCCTCCGTTCTGGTCCCTGATGCGCTCCAACGTGGGAGAGTCGACGGGCGAGTACCTTTACGACTCGCTGGACGACCTGACGCCGGGTGCGCCGGCCTCCGGTGCCTTCGCCCCCGCGGCGGCAATGCTGGAGGGCACCATCGTCGGCATCGAGCCGGGGATCGCCTTCGGCTCCGACGACGGCGCGGGCACCGCGCCCATCGTCGGCTACGACGATCCCGACGCGGCGGTCCGCTACGCCAGCCTCGTCGTCAGGGTGGACCGTACGCTGTCCGGACAGCTCGGCCTCGGAGTGCAGAACGGTCAGATCCGGCTGCAGGTCGAGCAGCCCAATCACACCCCCCTGGACATCCTGCGTGCTTCCATCGGCAGTGCGGGGCACGGGCTGTTCTACGTGCACAACGCCCTGGAGCGCAGCCAGGCCGAGGGACGGACCGTGCCTCAGGCGCTGGCCGGCTACCTGGCCTCGGTGCACCTACCGATCGGCGAGGGCGTGTTCGTCGAGCAGGCGCCGGGTGAGCCGGTCATCGCGCCGCTCATGGACAACCCGGAGCGGGTGGACCAGATCCTCAACGGCGGTCCGCCGCCCGTGGAGGAGGAGCCCGAGCTGGAGACCCCCAGGCCGCCCAAGCCCTCGGACTTCCCGCACGGGGAGGACCCCGGCCAGACGCCGACGACCACTCCAGTCCCGGATCCCACGGACGACCCCGACGCCTCGGTGGTGGACGTCCCCGACCCGGTCACGACGGACACCCCCGGCCACACGGAGAGCGAGCCCGAGGTCGACACACCGACCCTGGGCCGGCTGCTGAACCGTGCGATGAGCGCGGCCTGAGAGACCGGCACCAACACCGCGTCGGCCACCTGCCGACCCGGCCACTCCGATGAGGTACGGCCCCGCCCCGGTGAACCGGGGCGGGGTCTCATCTCGATCCTTGACCTGTGTCCTCGGATCGCCGCGGCGGTTCAACAGCGTGATGGTCCGGCCTGCAACGAGGTCTGATTCCCGCCAGCGCACCGACCGGTCAGGGCCGAGCATTGATCCATGAGCACCTTCCGTACTTTCGCCATCGATGCCGAGGTCGTCGCCGAGTTGCGGGTCCGTGACGACGCCGGGCGCTTGCCCCGCCCGGTCACCGACGCGGAGGGAGGCTCCCCGCTGCGCTGCTGCCTGCGCCACAGTCTCCCCGGTGAGGAGCTCGCCCTGCTCTCGTACGCGCCGCTGCGCCGGTGGGCGGCGCGGACCGGTGGCGACCCCGGCCCGTACGAGGAGGTGGGTCCGGTCTTCGTGCACGCCGAGTCGTGCGAGGGGCCCGAGGGGACGGGCTTCCCGGCCGGTATGGGTGGTGAGCGGCGGGTCTTCCGCGCCTACGACGCCAAGGGCGGCATCCTGGGCGGACGGCTGGTGGAGCATCACATCAGCGGTGACGCCATCGCGTCGGAGGCCATCCTGGCCGAACAGTTCGCCGACCCTGAGGTGGAGCTGGTACATGTACGGGCCGTGGAGTACGGCTGCTTCATGTTCGAGGCGCGCCGCGCCTGACCCCGGCCCCCTGGGATCGCGCGCCCTTCGGCATGACCGGCAGGCCGGCCGGGCGGAGGACCGCCCCGCTCGGCCGGTCAGCGGAAGGCGGAGTGGCCGGTGACCGCCCGGCCGAGGGTGAGGGCGTGGATCTCCTCGGTGCCCTCGTAGGTGGCGACGCTCTCCAGGTTGACCATGTGGCGCATCACCGGGTATTCGAGGGTGATCCCGTTGGCCCCGTGCACGCCGCGCGCGACGGCGGCCACCCGCTGGGCGGCGCGCACGTTGGCGAGCTTGCCGAAGCTGATGTGGGAGTGGTGGGCCCGCCCCTCGTCCTTGAGGCGGCCGATCCGCAGGGCCGTCAGGTTCGCCTGGTTGACGTCCACCAGCATGTCGGCGATCTTCCGCTGGGTGAGCTGGAAGGCGGTGATCGGCCGGCCGAACTGGGTGCGGGTCCGCGCGTAGTCGAGCGCCGCCTCGAAGCAGTCGCGGGCCGCTCCCGCGGCTCCCCACACGATGCCGAAGCGCGCCTCGGACAGGCACGACAGCGGAGCCTTGACGCTCTCGGCGAGGGGGAGCGCCGCCTCGTGCGGGAGCCGTACGCCGTCGAGGACGAGCTCGGAGGTGATCGAGGCGCGCAGCGAGATCTTCCCGTGCAGTGTGGTGGCGGAGAAACCCGCGGTGTCGCGGGGGACGAGGAAGCCGCGGATGCCGTCCTCGGCCCGCGCCCACACGACGGCGACGTCGGCGACCGACCCGTTGGTGATCCACATTTTGGTGCCGTCGAGGACCCAGTCCGTCCCGTCCCTGCGGGCCCGGGTACGCATCGAGCCCGGGTCGCTGCCCGAGTCGGGCTCGGTCAGGCCGAAGCAGCCGATGGCCTCACCGGCCGCCAGGCGCGGCAGCCACTCCCGCTTCTGCTCCTCGGAGCCGAACCGGTGGATCGCCGTCATCGCCAGCGAGCCCTGGACGGACACCAGGCTGCGCAGCCCGCTGTCAACGGCCTCCAGCTCGCGGCAGGCCAGCCCGTAGCTCACCGCGTTGGTGCCCGCGCAACCGTAGCCCTCCAGGTGCATGCCCAGCACGCCCAGCGTGCCCAGGCCCCTGGCCACCGCGTGCGGGTCGGGGATGGTGCCCGCCTCGAACCAGCCGGCGACGTGCGGCCGGAGTTCGGCGCGGCAGTAGTCGCGCACGGCGTCGCGGATCGCTCGCTCCTCGTCGTTCAGGTCGCGGTCGACTTCCAGGAAATCATGCGGGTTCAACAGGGGGCCTCGCTGACTGGACGGCTTGATGGATGACGCCCGCCTGCCGGAGGAAGGCGATGCGGTCGTCGGTGATGCCGAGTTCGGCCAGCAGTTCGCGGGTGTGCTGGCCAAGAAGCGGCGGGGGAGCGATGTCGCGGTCGGCGGAGACGCTCTCCAGGGTGAATCCGGTGCGGATGAGCTCCAGCGGTCCGGCGGTCGGGTGCTGGAGCCGCAGGGTCACGTCGCCGGCCGTGCGGATCGCGTCCAGGACGCCCCGGATCTTGCCGCAGGGAACTCCGGCCACCTCGAGCCGCGCGATCCACTCGTCCACCGGGCGGGTCGCGAAGACGGCGCCGAGTTCGGCGACCAGCGCGTCGCGGTCGCGGACGCGGCCGTCGTTGGTGCGGAACCGGGCATCGCCCCTCAGGTCGTCGCGTCCGATCGCCGTGCACAGCGCGCGGAACAGCCGGTCGTTGCCCGCGGCGACCACGAAGCGGCCGTCGGCCGCCTCGAACGTCTGGTAAGGCACCACCGTCGGGTGCGCGTTGCCGTAGGCGAGCGCCTCCTCACCTGAGACCAGCGCGCTCTGCGCCACGTTGACCAGACCGGACAGCGCCGATCCCAGGAGCGACACCTCAACCCGCTCGCCCTGTCCCCGGGTCGCCTGGCGGTGCAGGGCGCCCAGGATCGCGACGGCCGCGTTGAGCCCGGCGAGCACGTCGGTGATCGCGATCCCGACCTTGCTCGGGGGCTCGCCGGTGATGTGCATGTAGCCGCTCTCGGCCTGGATCGTCGCGTCGAACCCCGGCCGGTCGCCGCCGGGGAACCCGATGATCGAGCAGTACACGACGCCCGGGTTCGTCTGCCGTACCGCCTCGTATCCGATGCCCAGGCGCTCGGCGACCCCGGGGCGGAAGTTCTCGATGACCACGTCCGCCTCGGCGCACAGCCGCTGGGCGACCTCACGGCCGGCGGGATGCTTGATGTCGAGCGCGAGACTCCGCTTGCCGCGGTTCACCGCGAGATAGTAGGCGGCCTCGCCGCCCGCGTACGGCGGGCCCCAGGCCCGGGTGTCGTCGCCGTGCTCCGGATGCTCAACCTTGATCACCTCCGCGCCGAGCTCGGCGAGGATCATGGTGGCGTACGGTCCGGCCAGGACCCGGGAGAAGTCGGCGATCCGGATCCCATCGAGCGGACCCGTCATCGTCCCTCCCTCCGGGGGCGGGACGGGGGCGGCTGGACTCATGACCCGAACCGCCGGGCCGCGTCCACCGCGTCGAGCCAGCGGCGGTACCCCTCCGGAGAGATCTCGCGGGGCTCGAAGACCCGGCCGCCGCCTCTCACCTCGGAGATCTCGGCCGGGTCGCGCCACACCCCGCTCGCCAGGCCGGCCAGGAAGGCGGCGCCCAGGCCGGTGGCCTCGGTCGTGTCCGGCCGTACCACCGGCCGCCCCAGGAGATCGGCCTGGATCTGGCAGAGCAGGTCGTTGGACGCGGCTCCGCCGTCCACCGCCAGGTGGGAGACGGGGATGCCCGCCGCGCCGCTGACGGCCTCCACGACGTCGCGGATCTGGTAGGCGATGCCGTCGAGGACGGCACGGGCGAGATGGGCTCCGGTGGTGCCCCGGGTGATGCCCAGCAGGGCGCCCCTGGCCCGCGGATCCCAGTGCGGCGTGCCGATGCCGGTGAGCGCGGGGACGAAGATCAGTCCGTCGCTGTCGGGCACGGACCCGGCCAGCCGCTCGCTCTCGGCGGAGTCACTGATCACGCCCAGCCCGTCACGCAGCCACTGCACCGCGGCTCCGGTGACGAACACCGATCCCTCCACGGCGTACTGGACCGGCTCGCCGGCGAGTTGCCAGGCGACGGTGGACAGCAGTCCCGCGTCGGCGGGGGCGATCCGGTCACCGGTGTTGACCAGCAGGAAGCTGCCCGTGCCGTAGGTGCACTTCATCGCGCCGGGAGTGAACGCGGCGTGACCGAACAGCGCGGCCTGCTGGTCTCCCGCCACTCCGCTGATCGGCAGGTCCAGCCCGAGAAAGTGGTCGGGCGCGGTGCGGCCGACGGGCGCGCTCGAAGGGACGATCTCCGGCAGTGCGGCCGGTGGCACGTCGAAGAGCTCGGCCAGCTCCGCGGACCAGCCGGCCGTGGCGAGATCGAACAGCAGGGTACGGGAGGCGTTGGACGGATCCGTGGCGTGCAGCCGGCCACCGGTGAGCCGGGCCAGCAGATAGGAGTCGACGGTGCCGATCGCGGTGCGGCCCTCCCGCACACCGGCCCAGACCTCCGGGAGGTTCCCGCGCAGCCAGGCCAGTTTGGTGGCGGAGAAGTAGGGGTCCAGCGGGAGCCCGGTGAGTTCGCGGATCCGCGGCTCGTGCTCCCTGAGCCGGTCGCACTCCCCGGCGGAGCGGCGATCCTGCCAGACGATCGCCCGGGTCGCCGGCCGCAGGGTCGCGCGATCCCACAGCACGACGGTCTCGCGCTGGTTGGTCAGTCCGACACAGGAGACCGGCACGGCCGCCGAGGCGAGCGCGTCCGAGCAGGCCCGCAGCGTGGCGGCCCAGATCTCGTCGGGATCGTGCTCGACGAGGCCGGGCGCGGGGAAGTGCTGCGGGAACTCCTGGTGGCCGCGGCCCAGGACACGCCCGTCCTGCGCGATCACGAGTGAGGTGACACCGGTGGTCCCGGCGTCGATGGCCAGAACGCTCATGCGGCACCGCTCCATCGGCCGGCGAGGTCAGCGAGCAGGGGGACGAGCTCGGCGTCGGCGGAGGTGTCCAGCGCCGAGCGCGTCACCTCGGCCGCGTGCGTGTAGTTCCCGGCCTGCTCGACGGCCCAGCTCGCGCTACGGCCCAGCGCGCCGGCCAGCAGACGGGCCACGTGGGGTGCGGCGCCCACGCCTCCGTCGGCGGTCTCCAGCCCGGCCCGGCTGCGGCGGCGCAGGACGTCGTCCACGGTCATCGCGGCCTCGTGCCGTGCGGCGTACAGGACCTCGGCCGCCAGCAGTGAGGGCGTGCCCGGTACGGGTTCCAGCAGCTCCGGGTCTCGGCGGCCCATGACCAGCAGGGCCGGATAGTCGGCGCCGTAACGGCGCGCCAGCCGTTCCACCACCGCCACGGGGAGCCCCGCGGCCACGGCGGCGGAGTCGCGGCGCGCCCAGGCCTGGGCGTAGCCGTTGGAGCCGACCAGCCCGAGGTGCTCGGTCACCGACGGGCGGACCTTCGGCAGGCCGCGCACCACCGCGTCGACCGCGTCCTTGGCCATGATCCGGTAGGTGGTCAGCTTGCCGCCGACGACGACCACGACGCCGGGCGCGACCTCCTTCACCACGTGCTCGCGGCTGATGGCCGTGGTGGAGTTCCGGTCGGGCTGGTCCACCAGGGGACGCAGACCGGCGTACACGCCGAGCACGTCGTCCTTGGTCAGCGGATCGCTCAGCCACTGGTTGACCTGGTCGAGCAGGTAGCGAACGTCGGCGCCGGTGGGGAGCACCGGCCCGGGGCCGATCTCCCACGGGGTGTCCGTGGTGCCGACGAGCACCACGTCCCCGGTCGGGATGAGGAACAGCACGGAGTGGGGTGTGCGGGCGATCAGCGCGCTGTCGAGCCTCAGCCGCTCGCGTGACACGACCAGGTGCACCCCCTTGGAGGCGCGGACCCCCACCTGCTGGTCGCCGAGCATCTGCTGGGTGAGCCCCGACCAGGGGCCGGTGGCCAGCACCACGCGGCGTGCGCGGACGGTGAACTCCGTACCGGTGAGCAGGTCCTCGCAGGTGGCCACCGTGTGGCCGGAGCGGGAGGCCAGGGCGTTGACCCGGACCCGGGTCAGCACGGTGGCCCCCTCCCGCGCGGCCGTACGGGCGAGCGTGGTGACCAGGCGGGCGTCGTCCACGTGGCCGTCGTCGTAGGCCAGCGCGCCCACGGCGGCGTCACGGCGCAACTGCGGCGCCTCGCGGAGCAGGGCGCGGTGGGTCAGGTGCCGGTGCCGGCGGAATCCGTGCCGGTCGCCGATCCCGGCGAGCGCGTCGTAGAGGGTCAGCCCGGCGCCCACGTAGCCGCGTTCCCACACCCGGTGGGTCAGCGGATAGAGAAAGGACATCCGCTGGACGAGGTGTGGCGCCAGGTCCTGCAGCAGGCCGCGCTCGTGCAGCGCCTCCCGGACCAGCCCGAACTCCATCTGCTCCAGGTAGCGTACGCCGCCGTGGAGCAGGCGGCTGGAGTTGCTCGAGGTTCCCGACGCGAGGTCGCCGCCCTCCAGCAGGGCCGTGGTCAGCCCGCGCGAGGCCGCGTCCAGTGCCGCGCCCGCGCCGGTCGCGCCGCCGCCGACCACCAGGACGTCCAGCAGGCCGCCGGTCACCTCGGCCAGGTCACAGTCACGGCGCAGCGGGTCGAGGCGGTCGCCCGCTCCGAAGGGCAGACCGGCCGCGAACGGTTCACACTCTCGCTCAGAGATCATCATGTTCTGCTCCATTACCAGCGTCGCTGTACTTCCTCGGCCCAGCCGTACAGGTCGTCGACCTTGACCACGGTCCCGTCGTCGGCGACGACGGTGCCGCGGTAGTGACCGAAGGCCTGGTCCTCCCGGCTGCGCATGTAGCGGAGCCGGGTGACATCGGAGGACCGGACGTACTCGGGGACGAACTCCAGGTCGACCCGCTCGCCGGTGATCCGCCAGGGAGCCATCCAGTCGGCGGTGTCGTAGCGCCAGACCAGCTCCTCGCTGATCTTGTGCAGTCTTCCGTCCAGGAGGATCCCGTTCTCGACGCTGCCGGTGCCGTCGGTCCACTTACCGCCGATCTGCACGCCGATCTCGTGGCCGCCGGAGCGCCCGGACGCCGCGCCCCAGTTCCACAGCACGTTGCCGGGCCACCGGCCACGCCCGTGGTCCAGGGTGGCGAGGGTGTCCTCGGCGGACAGGTTGATGCGGCGGCCGTTCACGACCAGCGTGCCCTCGGCGGGGCGTCCGAGATCCTTGACGGTGTACTGGAAGCGGCGGGAGGACCACGGCACGACCACGCCCAGGCTGTCACGGCCCTCGACGCGGTGCACGAGCAGGTCGGCGTCGAACTCGGGGGACCTCACCCGTAGCCGGGTGCCCACGGCCGCCTCGTCCACGGCGATCTTGACCGGGCCCTTCGCGATCCTGACGCTGCCCTCGCCGCTCCGCTCGGAGAATCCGGTGCCCTGGCTCGGTACGAGCAGGCTCCGGCTGAACACGTCCTTCTTCGTGGTGCGGTCCAGGTACCAGACGGACTCACCGGCCAGATAGTCCAGGCTGGAGGCGCTGAAGGAGAAGATGTGCTCGGGACTGGTCAGGCACCAGTAGTCCCAGCGCATCGTACGGCCCCAGCCCCGGATGTTGGACCGGTGCAGCGGGGTACGGCTCCAGCCGACCGCCTCCGGGTTGAGGCGCCCATCCGGACGGCAGAGGTCGACCCGCTTGGTGATCTCGCGCTCGACGATCCGGCGGGAGGTCTCCTTGGTCATCGGCCCAGTCCCACGTTGACGTACTTGTACTCCACGAAATCCTCCACTCCGTGACGGCCGCCCTCGCGGCCGTATCCACTGCCCTTGACCCCGCCGAACGGCCCCTGCGGCGGGGCGAGCGGGGCTCCGTTGACCGAGACGATGCCGAACTGAAGTTCCTCGCAGACGCGCACGATCCGGCCCAGGTCCCGCGTCCACAGGTAGGCGGCCAGGCCGTACGGCGTGGCGTTGGCCCTGGCCACCACGTCGGCGTCCTCGTCGGCGTCCTCGCCGGCGCCGAAGGTCAGGACCGGGGCGACCGGGCCGAAGGTCTCCTGCCGGCACACGAGCATCTCGTCGGTGACGCCGGTCAGGACGGTGGGCGGGTGCAGCCTTCCGGTTCCCTCCCGGCGGGTCGTCGCCAGCCGGGCGCCGTGCGTGAGCGCGTCCTCGACGTGCCGCCTGACCTTGGCGAACGCCCGGTCGTCGATCAGCGGGCCCATCGTGACGCCCGGGTCCATGCCGTTGCCCACGGTGATCGCCTCGGCCAGCCTGACGAGCTCGTCGGTGAACTCCGCGGCGACGGACTCGTGGACGTAGATCCGGTTCGGGGAGGTGCAGGCCTGGCCGGCGTTCATGAACTTGGCCCGGGCCACGCCCGTGGCGGCGGCGGTCACGTCGGCGTCGGGGAAGACGAGCACCGGGGCATGGCCGCCGAGCTCGACGCTGAGCCGTTTGACGTCGTCGGCGCTCTGCCGGATCAGCTGCCTGCCGACGGCCGTCGAGCCGGTGAACGAGACCTTCCTGACCCGCGAGTCGGCCATGATCGCCTCGGCGAACTCCCGTGGCCGGGCCGTGGTGACCAGGTTGAAGACCCCCGGCGGGAAACCGGCCTCGGTCAGGCACTCGGCGACCGCGATCGCCGACAGCGGGGTGAGCTCGGAGGGCTTGAGGACCACGGTGCACCCCGCGGCCAGCGCCGGGCCCAGCTTGCGGGTGATCATCGAGACCGGGAAGTTCCAGGGGGTGATCGCCGCGACGACGCCCACCGGTTCCGGCAGCAGCCAGATGCGGGTGTCGGTGCTGGTGGAGGGGATGGTCTCGCCGTACACGCGGCGGGTCTCCTCGGCGGACCACAGGAGGTGGTCGGCTCCCGCGACCACCTCGCCGATCGCCTCCGCCAGCGGTTTGCCCTGCTCGGCGGTCATCACCGCGCCGATCGCCTCGGCCCGGCCGGTCAGCAGCCCGGCGGCCCGGCGCATGATCACGGCGCGCTCGTGCGCGGGCATGGCGCGCCAGCCGGGGAGCGCGGCGGCCGCCGCGTCGACGGCTTCGGTGGTCAGCCTCCCGTCGCAGTCGGCCACCTCGGCGACGGTCTCGCCGGTCGCCGGATCGGTGACCGCGAAGCGTTCCGCCGCGTCCCGCCAGCGCCCTCCGACGAGGGCCTGTCCCGTTCTCATCTCTCCTCCTCCATCACTTCGATCAGCGCGGCCAGCGCGGCCATCTCGTGGGCGTACTGCAACTCGCTCGCGCGGCCGATGTCCCCCTCGACGAGCGCGTCCCTTATCGCCACGTGCTCGGCGTGGGATTTCGGCAGCCGCCAGGGGACCAACCGGAAGCCGCGCTGGGCGGTCTCCGTCTTCGACCACAGGCCCACCAGCATCCGGTGCACCAGGCGGGACTTCTCGGTGTCGCAGATCAGCGAGTGGAACCGGCGGTTCAGGGTGGCGAAGGCGGCGACGTCGCCGCCGTCGATGGCGACGAGCGAGGCCTCCAGGACGGCGTCCACCTCCAGCAACCTCGCGCCGCTGAGCGGAGCCGGGTGGAGCTGGAGGGCCAGGGAGGTGAGCGCGGCGCGGATGCCGTACAGCTCTCGCACGTTGTCCACGGTGAACTCGGCGACCACCGCGCCGATGTGCGGGCGCTCGACGAGCCACTCCTCGGACACGAGCTGCTTGATGGCCTCACGTACCGGTGTGTCGCTGACGCCGACGGCCTCGGCCACCACCCTGGTGATGATCTTCGTGCCGGGCTGGGCCTGGCCCGACATGATCATTTGCTTGATGTGGTCGGCCGCGAGATCCGCCTTGGTACGGAACGGCTTCGGCCGGCCGGACGGGGGGAACACCTCTGTCATCGCTGTTGGACACCCCTCAAACCCGTTGGACGGTCAGCGGCTCGATCGCCGCGTGGTCCAGCTCTACACCGAGACCGGGGCGGTCCGGAACGGCTACAACCCCGTTGGAATCGGGCAGCAGTGGTTCGGTGAGCATGACGTGGAAAACCTCCGGAACGATCACCGGAGGATCGTAGGGGTATTCCAGCCAGTCGCAGTTGGGCAGTGAGGCGCAGAGCTGCAGGTTGCCCGCCACCCCGAGTCCGGTGGCCCAGGCGTGCGGGACGACCCGGCGGTGCCTGGCCGCGGCCATCGCGCCGAAGTCGCGCAGCGCCGCGATGTCCTCGCTCTCGTTGGCATCCGGCTGGTAGATGCTGAAGCAGTCATCCTCCAGCAGCCGGACGAGCTGGCCGATGCCCCGGTTGTGCTCGCCGCCGGCGATCGGGATCGGCGAGGCCGCGGTGAGCTCGCACAGCGCGCGGTAGTCGTGGCGGGGGAGTGGCTCCTCCAGCCAGGCGACGCCGAGATCGGCCAGTTCCCTGGCGGTGGTCAGGGCCCGGTCGAAGTCCCACATCATGCGGCTGCCGTCGGGCCGGTAGCGCCAGCGCGCCGCCGCCTGGTTGGCGTCCACCATGATGGCGATCTTCGGGCCCACGGCCTCGCGGACCGCGGCCACCTGGGCGATGTCCTCGGCGATCGTGTCGGCGTGGACGCGCAGTTTCACCCCGGTGAAGCCCTCGGACACCACGCGCAGCGCGTCCTCGGCCCGCTGCTCGGGGGCGCGGACCTCGCCGAAGCTGGCGTAGGCGCGGACCTGGCCGGCATGCCCGCCCCAGAGCTGGTACAGCGGGCGCCCGCAGGCCTTGCCGACGGCGTCCCAGACGGCCACGCTCACCACCCACGGGCGCGGGAAGACGTACTCGGCCACGTAGCGCAGGTGGTTGGCGATGTGGCCGGTGGCGAACAGGTCCATCCCGACCAGCCGGGGGCGGATCCATCCCCTGATGGTCTCCAGCAGCAACGGGCCGGTGGCGTGGCCCATGTCGCCGCCCGCCACGCCGACCACGCCCTCGTCGGTCTCGACCTCGACGATCACGGCGGACATGCTGTGGTGGGCACCCTCGGGGGCCCACGACGGGGCGAAGGGGCGTGGATAGGGCAGTTCAATGAGGCGTGCCCGGACATCTCTGATCCTCATTGCCGCCTCATCCCTTGGTCGCGCCGTCGGCGAGACCCTTGATCAGATACTTCTGCACGGCCAGTGCGAAGATCACCACAGGCAGCACGGTGAGCGTGCCCACGGCGGCCAGCGGGCCCCAGAGCCCGCCCTTCTCGGTGTCGGCCGCGATCCCGGCGATGGCCACCGGGATGGTGACGGCCTTGTCGTTGGTGAGGATCAGGGCGAACAGCAGCTCCTCCCAGGCCAGGATGATGCAGAAGATCAACGTGGAGACCATGCCGGTGAGGCTGCACGGCACGATGATCCGGAAGAACGCCCCGATCCGGGAGCAGCCGTCGATCATCGCGGCTTCCTCCAGTTCCTTGGGCAGGCTCTTGAAGAACGCGCGCATCAGCCAGACGACGTACGGAACCAGGAAGGTCACGTAGGCGAGGATCACGGTGATGTACTGGTCGGTCAGCCCCAGCTTGCGGGCCACCAGGAACATCGGCACGACCAGCGCGATCGGTGGTACCGCGCGCGAGGCCAGGATGAGGCCGCCCATGACACCCGCGCCGCGCATCCTCATCCTGGACAGCGCGTAGCCGGCCATCGAGCCGGCGACCATCGAGATGATCGCCGCCCCCGTCGCCACGATGATCGTGTTGATCATGCGGGGCAGGATGCGGGCCTGATGGAAGTAGCTGACGTAGTTGTCGAAGGTGATCTCGCTGATCCACTTCGGCGGGATGGTGAAGATGTCCTTGGGCAGCTTGAACGAGATGCTGATCATGAAGATCACGGGGTACAGGAAGGCCAGCGTGACCAGGATCGCGGCAGTGATCGTCGCGATCCGTCCCAGGCGGGCCCGGCCGGTCTTCCGGCTCCCGAAGGCGGGGGCGGCGGTGCTCACCATCGGTTCTCCAGACGACGGCTGATGCTGAACAGGAAGTAGGTGAGAACGATCGTGATGATCAGCACTATCGTCGCCATCGAGGAGGCCGAGCCGAACTCCAGGCTGCGGAAGCCCTTCTCGTAGATGTAGAGGTTCACCACGTTGGTGGCGTTGCCCGGGCCCCCCTTGGTCGCGGCGAGCGCGATGTCGAACATCTTCACCGCACCGAGCCACCGGACCACGAAGGCCGCGGCCATCACCGGTACCAGCAGCGGCAGCGTGATATGCCACAACGTCTGCCAGCGGCCGGCGCCGTCGGACTTGGCCGCCTCGTACACGTCACCCGGCAGGGCCATGATCCCGGCCGCGGCGATGAGGACCACGAACGGCGTCCACCGCCAGGTGTCGATCAGGATCATGCTCACCATGGCGAGGGTCGGGTCGCCGATCCACTCCACCGGGCCGATGCCGACCAGGCCGAGCGTGTAGTTGACCACGCCCCAGAGCGGGTCGAGCAGCATCCGCCAGACACCGCCGGCCACGACCGGGGCGACCACCATGGGGATGAGGAACAGCGCGCGCAGCACGCCGCGGCCCCGCCACTCCACGTTGAGCAGGAAGGCGATGGCGAACCCGAGGATCATCTGCAGCGGCAGCGCGATCACCAGGTAGATCCCGGTGACCTTGAGCGACTCCAGGAAGCCCGGGTCCTTCAGGACCATCTCGTAGTTCTTCCAGCCCACCCAGCCGACGGGTTCGAAGAGCGCCAGGTCGAAGTCGGAGAAGCTCACCCAGAGCGTGTAGAAGATCGGATAGAGCAGCATGCCCGCCAGCAGGACGAGCGCCGGGGTCATGAACAACCACGCGGTACCCGGCTCGCCGAGCCGGAACCGCTGGGCGGTCTTGGGACCGGCCCCCCGGGCAGGGGCCTGGCCGGCCCCTGCCCGGTGTGTGCGGGTGGAGACACTCACTGCGGGTAACCCTTGGACTTCAGCAGCTCGGTGATCTCCTTGGCCGCCTCGTCGATCGCCTGCTCGGCGGTCGCCTGACCGGACATCGCCCGGCTCGTCTGCAGGGCGAGGATCTGCTGGACCGCGTCGGCCTCGGGGAGCCGCGGCCGCCACATCTTGTTCTTCTCCACCGCGGCGTAGCCGGCCTTCAGCGCCTCATAGACCGGGGCGGCCCACTCGGCCGGCGGAGTGCCGTTCAGCGTGGAGTTGCGCGCCGGGAACGTTCCGAACGCGCTGCCGGTGAACTGCTCGCCCTCCTTGGAGGTGACCCACTGCAGCCACGTCCACGCGGCGGCCGGGTGCTGCGTCTTCTTGGCGATGCCCGCCGACCAGATGCCGCGGTGCGCGCCCGGACCGGCCGAACCCGCCGGGAGGGTGGTGAGGCCGACCTCCTCCGGCTTCAGCGTGGTGGACGCCTCGTCCACGGCCGTGCCCTTGTAGACGCTGCCCCACATGAACATGGTGGCGGTCCGGCCCTGGCGGAAGGCCTCGAGCGGCTCGTTGAACTGGTAGGTGCTCGCTCCCGGCGGGGCGTACTTCAGCAGGTCGACGTGGGTCTGCAGGGCCTTCACGCCGGTCTCGTTGTTGAAGGCGACCTTGAGGTCGTCGTCCAGCAGCGCCACGCCGTCGGAGTTCAGGACGGTCTGCCAGACGGTCGGGGTGAGCGGGTCCTTGGTGAAGTAGGTACCGGCCGCCCAGGCGTCGACCTTGCCGTCGCCGTCGGTGTCCTGGACCAGTTTCTTGGCGTCGGCGAAGTACTGCTCCCACGTCGTCTCCGCCGTGGGCTCCTGGACACCGGCCTTCTTGTACAGCTTCTTGTTGTAGAACATCAGCAGCAGGTTGGAGCGGACCGGGACGGCGTACTGCTTGCCGTCCCACTGACCCGCGGCGAGCGGGGTGGGGTTGAAGTCGGCCCAGTCGTAGCCCGGGTCGGTCCACTTGCTCACGTCGGCCTTGAGGTCCATCAGGCCGCCGGTCTTGGCCAGCTGCGGGATCCACGAGTCGTCGCCGAGCACCACGTCGTAGGTCGGGGTGGGCCCGGTCAGCTCCAGCATGGTCTTGGGGAGCTGGTCGTTGTACGGCACGCCGTCCACCGTGACCTTGATGTTCGGGTACTTCTTGTTGAACTCGGGGACCAGCTGGTCCTGCCACTGCTTGGCGAAGGCGTCGTTGGCGATGACCCTGATGGACACGGGGCTCTCCGCCGTGCCGAGTCCGCCGCCGTCGGCGGAGACCTCGGACGCCGTCGAGCCGCACGCTGTGATGGTCAGGCCGAGCGCGGCTGCTGCTGCGGTCAACCGGAGGGAACGGCGCATGGCCGGTCCTCCTCTCGGGGGTTGTACGGGGTGGGGAAAGGGGTGGTGCGGAGAAGAAATCAGCGGGTGGGGTCGATCGCGAGCTTGACGATGTCCCGGCCGTCGAGGGGGGAGCCGTCGCCGAGGGCGGCAAGAGCCTCGCCCACCCGTTCCAGCGGCACCCGGTGGCTGACCACGCGGTCGTACGGCCGGCCACCGCGTTCCAGGATGAGCAGCGCCTGACGGTAGTGGCGCAGCATGTCGGGGCCCGCGCCGTAGACGCCGGCGATGGTGATGTCCCGTTTCAGCAGGTCGCTGAAGGGATTGAAGGGGACCGTCCCCCGATCGGTGAAGTTGCCCAGCTCGGCGAGCACGCCACCGTCGGTTACCAGGCCGATGGCCTCCATGAAGGCGGCCGGCGAGCCGCTGGCGCCTATCACGCAGTCGGCTCCGGGCGCGCCGAGCGCGTCGAACACCGCATCGCGGCGTTCGGTCACGCCGGTCAGCTCCTGGATGCTCACCGTCGCGTCCGCCCCGAGCGCCGCCGCCAGTTCCAGCCGCGCGGCCGGGGCACCCACCGCGACGACCCGGTGCGCTCCCGCCACGCGGGCCGCGACCACGGCCATCAGCCCGATCGCGCCCACTCCCTGGACGACCACGGTGGAGCCGACGCCGACCGAGCCCCGGGCGATCCCGTGCAGTGCCACCGACATCGGCTCCTGCAGGACCGCCACCTCGGCGGGCAGGGACGTCCGGTAGAACACCGTGCCCGCGTTGGCGGCGTGCAGGTAGTCGGCGTATCCGCCCGTCAGATGCGGTGGAGCCGTCACCGGTGAGGTGAACCCGTAGGACGGGCGCCGGTCAGGACAGTTGGCGGGACGGTGCCGCACCTGGCACTGGTAGCAGCGCCCGCAGCTCAGCGCGGGGAAGACGCCGACACGGTCGCCCACGGCCACGGGCTGCCCGCTGTGATCGGCGCTCACTCCCTCGCCGAGAGCGGCCAGGGTGCCGACGATCTCGTGCCCCAGCAGGGCGGGAAAGGTGATCCTGTCGAGGCGTCCCTGGTAGATGTGCGCGTCGGTGCCGCAGACGCCGCACAGTTCCAGCTTGACGACGAACTCACCCGGGCCGGGGTCGGGGACGGGGTAGGAGCGGACCTCCACCGCCCCTGCGGCGTCCATGACGACTGCTGCTCGCGCCGCTGCCCTCATCCATCCCCTCCATATTCTGGATTCTATAGAATATGGAGGGAACCATAGGAGGCTCCTGCAAGAGGGGTCAATAGCCTGATTGCATCTGTTACCGGGACGTTTCATACTTTGGTCGCCCAGGTGTCCGGTTTTCCGCTGGTCCGCCCCCGGTAGGACACCCCTCGCCACCCGCGCCGGAGCGGTGGCGTCTCCGCACGCCGCCGTAGGTGTCAGTCGCCGCCGATGCGGACGCCGTTGTCATCGGGCGCACCCGTGTCATCTGGGGGCTCCGGTGGGGCGTCGTCGTATCTCAGCGGAAGACCCCTGTGTGGCCGAGTGAGTAGCGTCCGGGCTGGGGGTAGATGGCCAGGCCGTGCGGGCCGGCGTCGACGGCGATCTTGCGGATGAGGCTGCCGTTCTCGGTGTCGAACACGTAGACCACCCCGTCATAGCGTCCGGACAGCCACAGGCGGCGGCCGTCGGCCGACACGCCGCCCATGTCCGGTGAACCGCCGCCGGGGATGTGCCAGGTGTCGATCGGCTGGCGAAGGGCGAAGGAGACGACCGAGACCGATCCGGCGCCCCGGTTGGAGACGTACAGCACCTTCGAGTCCCGGCTGACGTAGAGCCCGTGAGCGCCCGCGCCGGTTTTGACGAAACCCGTGACCCGGAACTCCCCGGCGTCGACGAGCCACACGCCGTCCTTGGCCATGTCGGCGACATAGAAGGTGGTGCCGTCCGGGGAGAGCTTCACGTCCTGCGGCATGTTGGGGTACGGCATGTGTCCGTGCCGCATGGCGTCGTGCGCCATGTCGTGTTCCAGTTCGTACGACGCGTTGTCGCCCTGCGGGGCTGTGCGCCGGATGCCCTTGCGGCGCGTGGTGCCGTCCGCCAGGTCGATGACGGCGCGGACCTTACGGGCGGCTGTGTCGACGACCACCAGCTGGCCGGAGAACTCGCAGCTGCCGAGGAGGAGGGTCCCGTCGGCGGTGAAGTCCGCGTGGTTGATCCCCCGGCAGGGCATGTGCAGCGAGTGCCGGAGCCGCATGGTGCGCGGGTTGAGGAAGTCGAGCCGGTTCTCCCGCTCGGCCATCACCAGGGCGGTGTGGCCGTCCGGGGTGAAGTACAGGTTGTAGGGGTCGTCGACGAACACCGGCTTGCCGACCTTGCCGGTCATGGGGTTGATCGGGGTCAGGGAGTTGCCGTCGTTGTTGTTGACCCAGAGCGTCTTCAGGTCCCACGAGGGGACGACGTGCTGCGGCCGCCCGTCCACCCTGAAGGTGCGGAGCACCCGGTAGGTACGCGGGTCGATCACGCTGACGGTGTTGCTCTCGCTGTTGGGCACGTAGACCCGCTCGGGGAACCTCGCCACGACCGGACTGAGCATGCCGGGCCGGTCGTGGGCGTAGACGTCCACCGGATCGGCCGATGCAGTGGCCGATCCAGTGGCCGATCCGGTGGCCGGGGCGCTCGCCGCACCGCCCGGCGATGTGGCGGTCGGCGTCCCACCGGCGGCCCCGGCGTGGTGAAGCGGGCCCGGCGCCGACGCCGGTCGCTCGCCCGCACAGGCGGACAGGACGCACGCCGCCAGCCCGATCAGGGGGGTGATCACACCGGGCCTTCGCCGCTCACTTCTCAGCCGCCGCATGACCCACCCCTTCGGTCCGACGCCGACTTTTGTCGACTATGGAAACGTTAGGAGCGGGTAGGTCGGCAGACGTTCAACCCGTGGTTAGCGTGGTGCTCGCTTTTTCCCGCAACTCGCCCTGGTGGCGGCGTTTCTCGTGCGGTGACACCGTCGGAGTGCGGCCGGTCTCCCGATTCCACTGAAGCTTACGTGAATTGAGTACACGATTATTTCTTCTTGTATTGATGATCGAGTCGGCGGCGGCGGAGTATGGTCACGGCAAATCGGGGTGATTAACGCCCTGCCGCAAAGGGTGGTGGCTGGTGATATAGGCGTTTGGGGGAGATGTGTATAACTCGACAGATTGCGTACCGTGACGTAACGTCCGAATGTCGTGAAAGCCCGCAAGGCAAAGGGAGAATGCATGAAGTACGAATGGGTGCAAAATGAGGCGTACGGTCAGGGCGTGTACACGTCGGCGGCGGCCAGGCTCCGCATGGGCGGGGGAGTCACACCCGGCCAGAACATTGCAACGTTCCATTTCACCCGACGCGAAAAAAATCCGACCCTGTGTTCGCCGGATGTATTCCCCGACCTGGTGCTCACCGCGACCAGCACGGGCGTTGGGGTGATGGTGGAGTACGGCATTCACGGGAAGAAGGCCAGAGTCAACGACAGTCACTCGGAGTATCAGTTCTTTCATTTCAATGAGAGGCTCGTCGAACTCAAGAGGACGGAAGACTGGCCCAGGATATACGTTCTCGACTGGGTCTTCACTGAACGTCCGGCGTGTGGTGGAGCCTGGGCGGGCGCGAAACGTGTCCAGGCCGGGTGCGCCACCCTCATCGGACACTACGATGAGTACCAGCGAGAGCGCCGGTGGGATAGTGACGGTGGCGGCGACGAGCCTTTCGGCGAGTCCGCGGAGCATGAGATCACCGTCTACAGCATGTTCGGAAAGGACAGCGCCACCGCCGACATCCGTACCGCTCTCGCTGAATACAAGAGAACACTTAAAGAAAGAAAGTAATCGCGTCGCCCGAGTGGGGAGTGACCTCGGCTCGGGACTCCCTAAGCCTCCGGCACGGCCGCCTTGATTTCCTCGGGGCCGTCATTGCCGCCACCCCCGTGCTCCGCGGTGGCGTAGGCAGGCCCGTCTTCAAGGGCGCTGACATTGTCGGGTGAGGCCTGCCGCCGAGACAGGATCACTTACTGTGTCGAGGTTCTCCCGGCGACTTTCAGGTGATCCTGCCCTGTGGAGGTCGCCGTGGCGCGGTAGCGCGAAGGGGGGATTCCGTAGCGGTCGGCGAATGCCTGGCGCAGTGTCTCCGTGGTTCCGAAGCCGCAGCGGGCCGCCACCCTGGCCATCGGCAGGGAGGTGGAGACCAGCAGGTGCGCGGCGGCCTCGGTGCGGGCCTGGCGGACGAACCGGCCCGGGGTCCGCCCGAGGTGCCTGAGGAACAGGCGGGTCAGGTGCCGCTCGCTCACGCCCGCGCCGCTCGCCAGCGTGGCCGTGGTCAGGTCGGTGTCCAGGTGTCCCGTGATGTGCTCGACGACCTGCTTGACCAGGCCGTTCTCCGGAGATCCGACGGCGGTGAACATGCTCATCTGCGCCTGGTTGCCGGGGCGTTGTAGGTAGGTCACCAGGCTCCGCGCCACCCGCCGTGCCAGCTCGGCGCCGTGGTCCTCCTCGATGAGGGCGAGGGTGAGGTCCAGCGCGCTGGTGATGCCGGCGGAGGTGTAGGTGTCCCCGTCCCGGATGAAGATCGGGCCGGGATCGATGTCGACCTTCGGGTAGCGGGCGGCGATCTCGTGCGCAGACTGCCAGTGGGTGGTGGCGCGCCGACCGTCGAGCAGGCCCGCGGCGGCCAGGATGTCGGCTCCGGTGCACACCGACGCGACGCGGCGGCTCTCGCGTGCCAGGCGGCGGACGTGAGCGACGATCAATCGGTTGCCGGCCGCGGCCTCGTGGCCCATGCCTCCCGACACGATGAGCGTGTCGAGCGGCCCGGTGACCCGTTCGAGGGCCTCCTGGGCCTGGAGCGTCAGGCCGGTGCCGCAGGTGATGGGACGGCCTCCGGGGGTGGCCAGGCGAAGGAGGTAGAAGGGATCGGCGCCGTGCCAGTTCGCGCTCTCCAGAGTCGTGGTCACGCAGGCGATGTCGAGCAACTCCGCCGCGTCGTATCCGATGACGGCGATCCGGCGTTCGATCACGGGGCGAGCGTATGTCAGAAAGGACAGGAATCCCAGGTTTCCGGACCTCTGCGACGGCCTTTTCTTGGCACGTGGCCGGTACGGCGGCACGGTGGAGGCATGACTCAGACAGCACCCGTCACCCGCCGCCGGCGCAGGTTCGCCCGGCACTACGTCGAGATGGTCATCGCGATGTTCGCCGGCATGTTCGTCCTGGGAATGCTCCTGTCCGTCGTCGGGCTCGGCTTCTCCCACGAGCGGCAGCCCGAGCTCGCCTACCTGCTGATGGCGTTCGACATGTCCGTCGGCATGGCGATCTGGATGCGCTACCGGGGCCACGGCTGGGCGGCCACCCTGGAGATGTGCGCGGCCATGTTCGTCCCCGTCGTGCCACTCTTCCCGCTGCTCTGGCTGGGTCTCGTCGACGGCGGGGCCATGATGGCGCTCGCCCACGTGGCGATGTTCCCGCTGATGCTGGTCGCCATGCTCCGGCGCCGCGACGAGTACGCCGGCTGCGCGGCCTGACGACCGAGCCTCCGAGGGCATCGGGCGTGACCCGTACTCGTTGGCACACGGTGGCGGTCAACGCGTACGGGGCACCGTCGGGAGTGTCGTCAGGAGTGCCGTCAGGAGTGGGTTTCCGAGGTCGTCCGGGTCCCGCGGGGCGGCTCGGTGCCGGGGCCGGTCGGGGTGAGCGGCCCGTCGTCCTCGCGCAGCACGTCGTCGGCCATCTGGTCGTACTCGGCCACCCGGCTCCTGCCCGCCTCGCCGAGCTGCTCGACCACCGCGGCGACCAGCGTTTCGAGCAGCGCGACCGCCGGGGTCAGCGAGTCGAACGGGGAAGGCGAGCGGACCTGGGCGGGCAGCACGACATCCGCCACCGTGGCGGCGGGCGACAGCCACGGGTCGGTCAGCAGCACGATCTTCACGTTGCGCGCCGCGGCGGCGCGGGCGAAGGCGATCGTCTCGCGCTGGTAGCGCCGGTAGTCGAAGAGCACCAGCACGTCGCGGCGGCCCATGTCGAGCAGGTGGGCGGCGTGGTCGGCGGTGGACCCGGCGATGTACGTCGCGTTGGGACGCAACTGGTGCAGGTGGGCGATGAGGTACTGGGCCAGGATGGTGCTGAACCGGCCACCGGCCGCCGAGACGCGGCGGCCGGGGTCGGCCAGCAGTTCCGCGGCCTTGACCAGCTCCCCCTCGGGAAGCTGGTCGAAGGTCATGGCGGTGGCGTCCAGCAGCACCCGGCGGGACCGGCTCAGCACCCTGCCGGTGTCCTCCTCGGCACTGCCGTACTGGGCCAGGGGAGAGGAGTAGCGCTGCTGGGTCTCGCGCTTGAGCGCCTGCTGCAACTCCGGGTAGCCCTCGAAGCCCAGCCGGTAGGCCAGCCGCAGCACGGTGGCCGGGCTGGTCTGGGCCTGGCTCGCGACGGTCGCCAGCGGCTCCAGACCGGCGGTCGGGTAGCCCGCGAGCAGGGTGCGGGCGACCCGCTGCTCCGCACGGGGCAGCTTGGGCAGCACGTCGCGGAGCTGGGCCGCGACGGTGCGCGGCTCAGGGGTGCCGAGCATGTTGCCTCCTCATGGACGACCGCCGGATCGTGCGGCGCGTCGCAAGGAAGGGATCATGCCACGAACCGTACGAAAAGAGAACGCCGTCCTCGGATCGAGCGCCGCCCGGCGGACGTCCACCGCTCACTCGCCGCTCGCGGCCCATCGCCCACCGCCCATCGGCGGTTCCCAGCCTCGCGGCCGTCCGGTGCTCACCGCTCGTCCGCGAGCCCGCACCAGTCGATCGCGGTCAGCGCGTAGGTCTTCGCCGACTGCACCAGCTGGGCGATCTCCACGTACTCGTTCTCCGCGTGCGCGGTGTAGCCGACGCCCGGGCCGTACACCAGGCCGCCGATGCCCTTGCGGTCCATCCAGGTCAGGTCGCACACGCCCATGAAACCGGTCGTCAGCGGCGGCTGCCCGCCGGCCGCCGTGGTGTGCGCGCCGACCAGCGTCGCGCTCAGCGGGGCGTCGTCGGGCAGCGAGTACGGCGGCCAGAGCAGCTTCCACTCGAACACCGGCGGGTGCTCGCGCAGCCACGGGTCGGTGCGGCAGGCGTCCATGACCCGGGACTCGATCTCGGCCATGACCTCCTCGTTGGACCGGTCGGGGTGGTGGTAGACGCAGTACTCCACGACCAGCTCGTCGGCGAGGAAGAAGGGCACCAGGATGCCCGAGGGGTTGGCCCGCAGCACGCCGGGCAGCAGGTTGAAGTAGCCGGGCGGGAAGAGCGGGTGCCGGTTGTGCCGGGCCCAGTCGTCCTCCAGCGCGCGCAGCGCCTGGTAGACGACCCAGAACTTGTCGACGGTGTTGACGCCGAGCGCGTCGCCCTCCAGGGTCGGGTGCACGGTCATGCCCCGCAGCCCGGAGTGCGCGGTCTTGCCCTCCAGGGAGACGCTGAACCAGAGCAGGCCCGGCGTCACCGGCACCGACGCCGGCAGGGTGCCCGCCTGCCCGGACGGCTCGCAGACGATGGCCGCGTCCGCGCCGAACCCGGCCTCCAGCACCGCGGTGGTGCCCGCCTCGTGGTCGCCGACCTCCTCGCCGACGACGCCCTGCAGGACCAGGTCACCGGCCAGGCGCACGCCGGCCCCGCGCAGCGCGAGGGCCGCGTAGGCCGCGGCGACCAGGCCGCCCTTCATGTCCGTCGCGCCGCGCCCGATCACCGCGTCGTCGGTGACCTGGGCGCGGAACGGGTCGCCGCGCCACCGGTCGAGGCGGCCCGGCGGTACGACGTCGACGTGCCCGTTGAGCAGCAGCGACCGGCCGCCGCCGGCGCCGGACACGACGCCGCAGGCGTTGTCGCGGCCCCGCTCCACGGTGACCTTGGTGACCTCGGCCCCGGCCTCGGCGTACAGGTCGCCGAGCAGCGCGCTGACGTCGCCCTCCGCCCCGACGATCTTGTCGTACTCCTGGCCGGGGTAGCGCGGGTTCACGCTGGGGATGGCGATCGCGTCGGCCAGGCTGGAGACCATCCGCTCGGCGAGCAGGTCGACCTGCTCCAGCACCCGGCGGGTCACGTCGTGTTCGGTGGTCATACGGTCTCCTTCGAGGTGGTGGGAAGGGGCTCCGGAGCGGGGGTGCGAGGCCGCCGGAGCGAGGTGAGGACGGAGTTCGCGATGCCGGCCAGGCCCTTGGGGGCGATCCAGAGCACCACGAGGATCAGCATGGCGATCACCATGTCGCGCCAGGCCCCGGCGTCCTGCAGCACGTCGGAGACCAGGGTGACGACCACGGCGCCGACGATCGGCCCGTAGACGCTGCCGCTGCCGCCCAGGAAGATCATGCTGAGCAGCAGGGTCAGGTAGCCGAAGCCGAAGACGTCGGTGCTGACCACGCCGTTGAGGAAGGCGTTGAAGCTGCCGGCCACCCCGGCCACGGCCGCGCCGATCATGAAGACGATCAGGTGCTGGCGCACCCTGGAGACGCCCCGGCTGGTGGCCAGCGCCTCGTTGTCGCGCAGTGCCAGCAGCGACATGCCCAGGGTCGAGCGGGTCAGTATCCGTACCAGCACGGTGACCGCGAACAGCAGCGCGGCGCCGAGGAAGTAGTAGCCGATCCGGCCGTCGGCCCGCAGGTTGACGTCGCCCAGGCTGAGCCGGGGGATGCCGACGATGCCGTTGGATCCGCCGGTCAGGCCCGCCTGCCCGAGCACCAGGTAGATGCAGAGCTGGGAGAAGACGTACGTGGCCAGGCCCACGTAGATGCCGCGCAGCCGCAGCACCGGCAGGAACGCCACCAGCGAGGCCAGCAGGGCCGACAGCCCCGAGATCGGCAGGGCCAGCCACGGGTCGATGCCGGTGCGGGTGGCCAGGATGCCCGTGGTGTAGGCGCCGATGCCGAAGAACCCGATCTGGGCGAAGTTGAAGATGCCGGCGAAACCGAGGGTGAGGTTCCAGCTCATGGCGAGCACGCCGTACATCGTGAAGAGGATCAGCAGCAGCCGGGCGTGCGGGTCGGTGAAGACCAGTGGCAGGGCCACCAGGACTATCGCGTAGACCGGCCAGCCGGCCCAGGAGCGCAGGTTGGTCATGACGTTCACGCGCTCCTCACCCTGGTCCGCAGCAGTCCCTCGGGTTTGACCAGCATGATCACGATCATTGCGAGGAAGACCAGGACCGGGCTCCAGGAGAGCCCGAAGTAGTAGGTGGTGACGGCCTCGAGCAGGCCGATGGCGTACGCGCCGGCGATGGTGCCCGCCAGGCTGCCGGCTCCGCCGAAGGCGAGCACCACGAAGGCCCGCAGCAGCGGGTCGCCGCCCATGCCCGGGGAGATGAACTGCATGCTGCCGAGCAGCGCCCCGGCCACGGTGGCCAGGCCGATCGCGACCACGACCACGAAGACGTAGACCCGGCGCGGTGCGATGCCGAGCAGCTGGGCGTGCTCGCGGTTCTGTTCCAGCGCCCGTACGGTCAGCCCGATGCCGGTGCGTTTGAGGACCAGGGCCAGCAGGCCCACCAGCAGCGGGGCCAGCAGGATCGTGACGAGCTGGCTGCCCTGGGCGACCGCCCCGGCGACCTCGACGCGCGCGCCACCGAACGGCGGGAGCTGCTTGATCTCCGGCCCCCAGATCAGCTGGGCGCCGCTCTGCAGCAGCATCGTGGCCGCCAGCGTGGCGACCATCACCAGCATGTCGCCTCCTGGGCGCCGGATGAACGGGCTGACCAGCAGGAACTCATAGGCCAACCCGATCAGCGCCATCGCCGCCACGGCGCCGAGCAGCGCGACCGCCACCGGCAGCCCGCCGGCGTCGAGCAGCGTCCAGGTCAGGTAGGCGCCGAACATCATCAGCGCGCCGTGCCCGAAGTTGAAGACCCGCAGCGTGGACCAGATCAGCGTCAGCCCCGCCGCCATGAGCATGTAGAGGCCGCCGAGGACGAGCGTGCTCGTCACGATGACACTAATGCCGTCCATCGGCGGTCCCTCCCAGGAAGAGCGACATCATCTCGTCGCGGCTGCGGCTGCCGTCCGACGCGCCGCTGTCCACCACGTCGCCGTGCAGGATGACGTGGTAGCGGTCGGTCAGGTCGAGCACCAGGTCCATGTCGCCGTCGATCAGGATGACCGACGAGACCTCGGCGCGGACCCGCACGATGCACTCGCTCAGCTCGTGCTTGACCTTCGGTGACAGGCCCAGCGTGGGCTCGTCGAGGATCAGCAGCGTGGGCCGGGCCATCAGGCCCATGCCGAGGCTGGCCATCTGGCGCTCCCCGCCGCTGAGCGTGCCGGTGAGTTGCCGGCGCCGTTCCTTGAGCTTGGGGAAGACCGAGAACACCTGGTCGATCCCGTCCCGCCAGGTCGAGGAGTGCCCGCTGGAGGACGCGGAGAGCCGCAGTGCCTCCTCCACGGTCAGTTGCGGGAACAGCCGCGAGCCCTGCGGCACGTGGATGAGCCCGCGCCTGACCAGGCTGCCGGGGGACTCGCCCCTGGTGTCCCGTCCGGCGAAGGCGATCGTGCCGGAGGCGGCCCGGTGCAGGTTGGAGACGCAGCGCAGCAGCGTGGTCTTGCCGTGGCCGTTCGGCCCCAGCAGCCCGATCGCCTCGTGCTGTCCGACGCGCAGCGAGATGCCGCGCAACACCTTCGCCTGGCCGTAGCCGGCGGTGAGGTTCTCCACGGTCAGCAGATCGCTCATCGCGCGGCCCCCGGTCCCAGGTAGGCTTCGACGACCCTCGGGTCGGACAGGACCTCGGCCGGCCGGCCGGTCACGATGATCCGGCCGCTGTCGAGGACCGCCATCCGGTCGGCGAGCGCCTCCAGCACCGACAGCACGTGCTCGATGATCACCATGGTGACGCCCGTGCCGTGCACACCGGCCAGCAACCGGATCAGCGCGTCCTGGTCGGCCGGGTCGAGGCCGGCCGCGGGCTCGTCGAGCAGCAGTACCGAAGGGCCGCTGACCAGCGCGCCGGCGATCATCAGGCGTTTGCGGTCGATCAGCGAAAGCCCGTCGGCCGGGCGGTTCAGGTCGCCGCCGAGCTCCACCGCGTCCAGCGCCTCCCGGCACCGGGCGGGGTTCCAGCGCCCGGCCCTGCCCGCGCCGCCGTACGCCGATCCGATGCGGACGTTCTCCAGCACGCTCAGCGACTCGAAGACGGCCTCGGTCTGGAAGGTGCGCTTGAGGCCGGCCTTGGCGATCCAGCGCGGCGAGCGGTTCTGGATCTCGTGACCGTCGAAGATCACCTTTCCGGAGTCGGGCCGGATCGGGATACCGGTGAGCAGGTTGAACAGCGTGCTCTTGCCCGCGCCGTTGGGGCCGGCCAGGCCGAAGACCTCGTCGCGCGTCACCGACATCGAGACGCCGTCGACGGCCCTGAGGCTGCCGAACGACTTGCCGACCTCGTGCGCGGCGAGGATGACCTGCGAGTTCCCGTTCACGACGCGGCCTGCCCCGGCCCGCGCCAGTCGCCCTGGGCGAGGAAACCGCCGTCGACCGGGAGCAGCACGCCGTTGACGAACGAGGCGTCCGGGGCGACCAGGAACGCGACCGCCGCGGCGATCTCGTCCGGTGAGCACTGCCGCCCGGCCGGCTGGCGGGCCGCCGCCGCCTCGCGCTGCCGCAGGGACTCCGCGGCGGCCTCGGCGTCGAGCAGGCTCCGCGAGTCGCCCATGTCGTTGTCGACGTAGCCGGGCAGCACGGCGTTGACCCGGATTCCCCGCGGGCCGCCCTCGACGGCGAGCTGCCGGGTCAGGTTGGCGATGGCGCCCTTGGCCGCGGAGTAGGCGGGGAAGGCCGGCAGGCCGGTGACCCCGAAGATGGACGACAGGTTGACCATGGCGCCCGCCCCACCCGCGGCCAGCAGCGGGAACGCCGCCCTGGCACACAGGAACGTCCCGGTGACGTTGACGTCCATGACCCTGCGCCACTCGGAGATCGGTACGCCGGTGACGCCGCCGCCGCTCTCCGCGATGCCGGCGTTGTTGACCAGGATGTCCAGGCCGCCGAACTCGTCCGTGACCCGAGCGAACAGCGCCTCGACGCTGCCCTCGTCGGACACGTCCGCCGCCTGGAACACGCATGCGGGGCCGTCCCCCGACAACTCCAGAGCGGTACGTGTCCCGCGTTCCACGTCGACGTCGGCGATCATGACCCGCGCCCCCTCCGCGCGCAGGCGGTGCGCGATGGCCGCGCCGATCCCGCCCGCCGCGCCTGTGACCAGGGCGCGTTGCCCGGTCAGAGTGCTCGCCATCGCGATATCTCCCTCAATCTGCTGGTACTCGTGGTGTTGGTCGGCTGTGGTGGGCCGCGACCGGGTGGCCGTCTCGGCCGGCCTGTCTCATCCGCCGGGCAGGCCCACCCCGTACGGCTTCATCCGGTCGACGCCGGGGGACCACGCTCCGCCACCGCGCCGCGCGATGCCGTTGGGCCGGGCGAAGTGCCAGGTGGTGGGCTCCTCGGTGACGACCTGGACGTCGAACCCGGCGGCGGAGAGGTCGGCTGAGGCCCCCGCGTCGCGCGTGTCCAGCCAGACGCGGTCGCCCTCGGCGTGGATCCTCGGCGCCGAGATCGCCTCCTGGAGGTCCGCGCCGTCACGCCAGCGGGCGGCGATCTGGGCGACGGCGGAGATGATCCGCCGCCCGCCCGAGGCGCCGAGCGTCGCCTCGGCGTCCCCTGGGCCGGTCAGCACGACGGGGCTGACCGCGCTGAGCCCGGCCGCGCCGGGAGCGACGCTGGTCACCCGGCCGGGGCGGGGGTCGAAGTACATCATTCCGTCGTTCAGCACGATGCCGGTCTCCGGTTCCACCATGCGGGAGCCGAACAGGTCGAGCACCGTCTGGGTGAGCGAGACCGTCATGCCCTCGTCGTCGACCGCCGACATGTGCGAGGTGCACCCCGCCCTGGCGGAGCCGCCGGGAGGCGCGGGAGGGCTGTTCCCGCCCGCGATCCAGCGGGCCACCATCTCGTCGGCGTACTCGGGGGAGGCCAGCCGGGCCCAGCTCGCCGGACCCTCCTGGGAGGTGGTGACCTCGCGCAGCCGGTCCTCGAAGGCGTGAGACAGCACCCGCGCCCACAGGCGAGCCCCCGGATCCAGTCCACGCCGCCGGGCGGCCTCGACCAGTTGCAGTGCCTCGATCACCGAGATCACCCCGGTGGCGTGCGGGCCGTACAGCCGCATCGGGCCGATCTCGACGGGCAGGACCTCGGACTCGTCGGCGACATACCCGGCGAAGTCCTTCTCCGACAGCAGGCCACCGGCCCCGGTGACGGCCGTCGCGATCGCGCGGGCGGCCCGGCCCAGGTAGAACGCGTCAGGGCCGCCGGCGCCGATCTCGCGGAGCACCCGGGCCAGCCGGGGTTGGACGAGCCTGTCGCCGGGGCCCTGGGACGGGCCGCGCAGCGGCAGGCCGTCGGGCAGGAAGAGTTCCGCGGAGGAGGGGAAGGCCCGCAGCGTCCGGGCCTCGGCGCAGATCGCCGAGGAGGCGAACCAGTTGGTCTCGTGCCCCGCCTCGGCCAGCTCGATCGCCGGGGCGAGCACCTGGGCCAGTGGCAGGCGGCCGAACCTGGCGTGCGCCCGGCACAACGCGGCGACCGCTCCGGGGACGCCCACCGACAGCGGGCCGACGATGTTCGCGTCGTCGCGCACGGCCGGCCAGTTGTACAGGCCGGTGCCGGTCGCGGACGCCGCCGGGGCGAACATCCGCGGGTGCGCCAGGCCCGGAGCCAGGATCGGGCCGCACACGACGGTCGCGGCCGGGGCGCCCGGCTCGCGCACCACCAGCCAGGCGCCGCCGCCGAGCCCGCTCATGTAGGGCTCGACCACTCCGGTGGCGAAGGCCGTGGCGACCGCCGCGTCCACGGCGCTGCCGCCGGCGCGCAGCATCGAGGCCCCCGCGCGCGCCGCCCTCGGGTCGGGCGCGGTGACCATCCCGCCGGCTCCCCGGGGAGCGCCCGGCTCAGCCCTGCCAGACATCGGCGATCTCGCTCAGCGTCGCGAACCAGACGTCGCCCGCCGCCAGCATCCGCTCGATCAACGCCTCCAGGACGAGCAGGTGGTGGGCTCGGCCGATGGTCTGCGGGTGCATGGTGAGCACATAGACCGCGCCGGGCACCCGCTGGTGGGCGTAGTCGAAGATGGTGTTCCAGCGGTCTTCCATGTCGCGGTGGGAACCCAGCGGGGAGACCCCGGCGACGTACTCCACCGAGGGCCAGTCGTCGAGATACCACGACACGGGGATCTCCACGATCCGGCTCTCCGGGCCGAACTCGCTGGCCGACTCGTAGTTCACCGTGACCCGCCGGGGCCGGTACGGCTCGAACTCCCGGCCCATCAGCGAGCTGTCCCAGTCGAAGCCGAACTCCTCGAGCAGGCCCAGCGTGCTCTCGGAGAAGTCCCAGGCGGGCGAGCGGTAGCCGCGAGGGCGGCGCCCGACGACCTGCTCGTGCTGGCGCAGCGCGACCTCCATGAGCCGGCGCTCCTCGTCGGGCCCCAGGTCGGGCACGACCTCGTGGTAGCAGCCGTGCGCGGCGATCTCGTGCCCGGCCGCCAGGATCTGCTCGATGCGGTGCGGGAAGGTCACCAGGTCGTGGCCGGGGGTGGCCCAGGTCGCGGGCAGGTGGTTGCGGCCGAGCAGCTCCAGCAGCCGGGGCACCCCCTGCTCGGCGCCGAAGTCACCACGCGACAGGTAGGACGGCGAGGTGCGGCCCATGGTGCCCATCCAGGGGGAGTGGGCGTCGAAGTCAAAGGTCAGCGCCACGGCCATCCGCTTGCCCGGCGGCAGCGCGAGGGGAGCCGAGGTCACTTCTTCATCCACGGCGGGAGCTGGAAGGAACCCGACTTGTACTTCTCAGGGGCGATCAGCACCCGCTTCTCGTCCTGGAACTGGAAGGACTGCAGCGGCACGTAGTCGTCACCCTGCTTGGCCAGGTGTGTGGCCTGGTCGAACGCGATCCGGCCGGAGGCCCGCTCGCTGTCGCTCTTGCCGATGGCGGCACCGATCGCCAGCGCGTCGTCGGGGTCGCCGACCTCGCGCAGCGCATCGGCGTAGATCATGGTCTCCACGTACGTCATCACGCCCTGCGGGTCGACGTTGTCGGTCCCGTACGCGGCCTGCCAGTCCTTCTGCAGCTGCGCGGCCGGCGGGTAGCTGGGCGAGGGCACCATGCCCGCGAGGTTGTTGAACAGCACGCCCTCGGCCTGCTGCTTGGTCAGCTCGAAGAACTGGGGCTGGTTGGGGCCGTACTGCATGAAGACCAGGGACTCGGTGGGCTTCTGCAGGAACTGCTGCAGGAAGCTGGCCTCGTTGGAGACCTGGTAGTCGGTGTTGACGATGAAGTCGGGGTCGGCCGAGCGGATCTTCCCGAGGACCGTGCCCCAGTCGTTGACCGTGCCGAACGGCACCTTCTCCTGGCCGGCGATGCTCCAGCCCTTGGCCTTGAAGTGCTTGACCAGGCCGTCGGCGATGTTCTCGCTGTAGGGATTGTCGGAGCGGACGATGAACGCCGACTTGTTGCGCGGCTTCCACAGCCCCTGCTCGGCCCAGGACTCCGCCAGGTCGACCGGCTCGGTGCCGTAGGCGTCGTAGTCGGGGGTGATCGACCAGACCGTGGGGTACTTCGCCGGGTCCTTCTCGATGATGGCCTGGGTCTGCGCGGTGTTGCCGCCGATGAGGTAGACCTTCTCCGCCGCGGCGAACTCGTCGATCTCGAAGTTGGACGTGGAGGCGTAGCCGGTGACGACCGCCTTCACCGACTCGTCGTCGGTCAGGGTCTGCACGCCCTTGGTCACCGCGTCGTTGGACTGGCTCTGCACGTCCACGACCTTGAGCTTGAACGTGTATCCGTTGACGCCACCGGCCTCGTTGAGCTGCTTGATGGCCAGCTCGGCCCCCTGCTTCATGCCCAGGCCGTCGGATGCCAGGCCCCCGGTCAGCGGGGCGAGCAGGCCGATCTGGATCTCCTTCGCGCCGGCCGCGCCGCCGGTCTCCGCGGCGGAGGTGTCGGGGGAGGTGGAGGAGGAGCACGCGGTGAGCGCCGCCAGGGCGCCGGTCACCGCGACGGCGGTGATCGCCCGGACGGGCGTCCGGGGACGGAGGAAGGGGGAACGGGCCACGGTGAAGCCTCTCTGCGTCTGTGGGACGAGGGGACGAACGCATGCGGGACATGCCGGAGGGCGTCACATGCCTGCTTTGCAACGTTCTGTCACTGTCGACAATTGAAACGTACGTTGCATCTTGCGGCAAAGGCTAGACCTGTAAAAGGTTTGTTACTTAAACTCGATCCGTCGTACCGCTCTGATCTCGTAAAACATGGATCAGCTCGGCGGCAGGGCCGTTCCGGCCAGGAAGCCTCCGTCCACGTCGAGAACACTCCCCGTGATGAAGGAGGAGTCCGGATCGGCGAGGAACACGCACGCCCGCGCGATCTCTGCCGGCGTGCCCATGCGGTGCACCGGCTGCCCGGCGACCAGTGCCGCCAGGTACTCGGCCGAGAGCGCCACGGTGGCCGGGACCTCGATCAGCCCGGGGGCGACGGCGTTGACGGTGATCCCCGACGGGGCGAACTCCAGCGCCAGGACCCTGGTGAGCATCTCCACCGCCGCCTTGGACGAGCAGTAGTGGGCGGCGCCCACCCGGGCCGAGCGGGCCGCACCGGAGGAGACGTTGACGATCCGGCGCCCGCCCCCGAGGGAGCCGGAGGTACGGGCGAAGGCCTGCGAGGCCAGCATCACGCCGCGGACGTTGACGGCGAACACCTCGTCCCACTCCGCGGCGGTCATGTCGAGGACCGGGGTGTTCGGATAGACCCCGGCGCAGTTGACCAGCACGTCCACTCCGCCGTGCAGGGCGGTCGCCTGCTCGAAGGCGGCGGTCACCGACCCCGGGTCACGCACGTCCAGGCGCACCGCCGAGGCCGCCGCCGGTGAGCCGCCCTGGACGGCGGCGAGTTCCGCGGTGACCCTCGCCATGCGCGTCTCGTCGAGGTCGGCGACGACGACCGTCGCCCCCGCCTCGTGGAACGCCCCGGTGATGCCCCGGCCGATGCCCTGGGCTCCGCCGGTGACCAGGACGACCGTCCCGTTGAGCCTGCCGGGAGAGAAGCTGTCCGTCATGGGATGCCTTCCGGTGATGCCGGGCGGGAGCGGCCTCCTGCCGGCTCGACACATATGACCTGGGCGTTTCTGTCAGGGCTACCAGGTAACACGCATGCTAAGTTTCATTCCGCCGCCTTGACCATACATGTGAATCATATGTTTCACTTAGGGCGGCCGGGACGCGAGGTGCGGACCGGACTGGGAGGAGAGAGCCGATGACGACAGGGACCGCCTTCGTGGCGACCTGTGACCTCGCGGCCCAGGTGCGGGGCCGGGCTACCCCGGTGGCCCGGCTGGACCAGACGTTGCGTACCGGAGTGGGATGGGTCCCCGCCGATCTGGCGCTGACCTGTTTCGGCCACCTGGCCGACGACAACGTCTTCGGCTCGGTGGGCGACCTGAGGCTGCTCCCCGACCCCGCGACGGCCGTCGACCTGCCCGCCGACGGCCCGGTGCCGGGCACCCGGCTCTACCTCGCCGACCAGACCGGCCTGGACGGCAGCCCCTGGCCCGGCTGCCCGCGCGGCTTCCTCGCCCGCGCGCTGGCGGACCTGAGGGAGATCGCGGGCCTTGAGGTGAACGTCTCCTTCGAGCACGAGTTCATGCTCGGCGGCCAGGCCGAGGCGCCGCCCTTCTCCTTCCAGCGCCTGCGCGGCGCCGAGCCGTTCGGCACCGACCTGGTCGCGCTGCTGGAGACGGCCGGGCTGGAGCCGGAGAGCTGGCTCCCCGAGTACGGGGACGGCCAGTTCGAGATCACCCTGCGGCCCGCCCCCGGAATGGTCGCCGCCGACCGGGCGGTCCTGCTGCGCGAGCTCGTCCGCGACCTCGCCCGCCGCCGGGGGCACTCGGTCACCTTCGTCCCGCTGGCCGACCCCGCAGGCGTCGGCAACGGTGTCCACGTGCACTTCTCGCTCCGCGAGGTCGGTGGCGGCCCGGTGATGTTCGACGCCGGAGCACCCGGCAGGCTCTCCTCGACCGCGGCCAGGTTCGCGGCCGGAATCCTGCGGCACGCCGGTGCGGTGGTGGCCGTCACCGCGCCCAGCGTCGGCTCCTACCTGCGGCTCACCCCGCACCGGTGGAGTGCCGGCGGGGTCTTCCTCGCCGAGCGCAACCGCGAGGCGCTGCTGCGCATCGCGCCGACCGTCGAGATCGGCGGCGCCGACCCCGCGGGCCAGCTCCACCTGGAGTACCGGGCGGCGGACGCCACGGCCAACCCGTGGCTGGTGCTCGGCGTCCTGATCCGCGCCGGCCTCGCGGGACTGGCCGGGGCCGAGCCCGCCCGGGTGTGGCCGGAGACCGCGACCGAGGCCGACCTGGCCGAAGAGCCCGCGCTCCCCGGCTCCCTGCCTGAGGCCCTCGCCGCGCTGGAGGCCGACGAGGTCGCCCGAGGCTGGTTCCCCCACGAACTGCTCCACACGTTCCTCGCCGTGCGACGGGCCGAGCTGGCCTGCGTCAAAGGACTGCCCGACCACGAGCTCTGCCGGAAGGTCGCCGATGTCTACTGAGAACTTCTCCGGGGACGCGGCCGGCGACCTGGAGAGCGTGCTCGCCACCCTGCCCCTGGTCGACCACCATGTACACGGTGCCTCCTCGGGAGACCTGGGCCGCGGTGAGTTCGAGACGCTGGTGACCGAGTCCGACCGGCCGATCCCGGCGTTCATGACCCAGTTCGACTCCCAGCTCGGCTTCGCGATCCGCCGCTGGTGCGCGCCGGTCCTCGGCCTGCCCGCCCACGCCGCACCGGAGGAATACCTGGCGCGCCGCACCGAACTGGGCGCCGCCGAGGTGAACCGGCTGCTACTGGCCGCCAGCGGCATCGGCCGCTTCCTGCTGGAGACCGGTTATCGGGGCGACGACGTCCTGGACCCGGCCGGGATGGCGGAGGCGTCGGGGCGGCCCGCGCACGAGGTGGTCCGCATCGAGCGGGTGCTGGAGCAGGTGGCCGCCTCGGGGGTCTCGGCCGCGGAGCTGCCGGGCCGCTTCCGCGAGGAGTTGGAGCGCCGCACCGCCGACGCCGTCGGCCTCAAGAGCATCGTCGCCTACCGGCACGGCTTCGCCTTCGACCCGGCACCACCCGGCGACCGGGAGGTCGCCCTGGCGGCGGGCCGCTGGCTGTCCGCCGGTGAGGCGAGCGGCCAGTGGCGGGTGGACGACCCGGTGCTGCTCCGCCTCGGACTCTGGGCCGGGGTGGAACGCGGGCTGCCGCTGCAACTGCACGCCGGTTACGGGGACCCCGATGTGGAACTGCACATGTGTGACCCGCTGCTGCTCACCCGCTGGCTGAAGCTCATCGAGCCGCACGGCGTGGACATCCTGCTGCTGCACTGCTACCCCTACCACCGCAACGCCGGTTATCTCGCGCAGGTCTTCCCGCACGTCTACTTCGACGTCGGTCTCGGCGTCAACTACACCGGCAGCCGGTCGGACGCGCTGATCGCCGAGTCGCTGGAACTCGCGCCGTTCGCCAAGATCCTGTTCTCCTCGGACGCCTGGGGCCCGGCGGAGCTGCACATGCTGGGGGCGCACCTGTTCCGCCGCGGGCTCGGCCGGGCACTGCGCGGGTGGGTCGACGCCGGCGAGTGGGCCGAGGAGGAGGCCGTCCGGGTGGCCACCATGATCGGTGTGGACAACGCCCTGCGCGTCTACGGTCTGGACCCGGCCAAATGATCGAGCCTCTTGCCTTCGGCTCGGCCGTCGACTCCGTCGAGGCCAGGCTCCGGGCGGCACTGGAGCGGCGGCTGCCCGCCGCGACGGAGCTGCGCCGCCGGCTGCACGCCCGCCCCGACCTGTCGGGGGAGGAGGGGCCGACCCGCGACCTGATCCTGGCCGAGCTGCCCGGACGCCCGGTGGACGCGGTGGCCGGTACGGGCGCGCTGGTGCGTGTCGGCGGCCCCGGGCCCGCGGTCGCGGTACGGGCCGAACTCGACGCGCTGGCGGTGACCGAGCGGACCGGCGTCGACTGGGCGTCCGGGAGGCCGGGCCGCATGCACGCCTGCGGGCACGACGTGCACCTCGCCGCCCTGGTGACGCTCTGCCACGCGGTCGGTGACACCCCCGGCGCGCCCCCGCTGGTCGCGATGCTCCAGCCGCGCGAGGAGACCTACCCCTCCGGCGCCCACGACATCGCCCGGTCGCCGTCGCTGGCGGAGCACCAGATCACCGCCATCATCGGTGCGCACGTCCAGCCCACCCTGCCGCGAGGCGAGGTCGCGGCCACCCCCGGCACGGTGAACGCCGCCGCCGACGAGTTCACGGTCGTGGTCAGGGGTCGCGGCGGGCACGCCGCCTACCCTCATCTGACCAGCGATCCGGTACTCGCGCTCGCGCACGTCGTCGTCGCCCTGCAGCGGGTGGTCAGCCGTGACGTCGACCCGACCAGCTCGGCGGTCCTCGGCGTCTCCACGCTGGCGGCCGGCAGCGCGGCCAACGTCGTGCCCGACGAGGCCACGGCCGGCGGTACGGTCAGGGCGCTGAGCGAGCGCATCCGCGACCAGGTGCACGCCCGGCTGGAGGAGGTCGCGGACCTGGTCGCGCGGGCCCACGGCTGCGAGGCGAAGGTGAGCATCACCCGGGGGGAGCCGGTCCTGTACAACGACTCCGGGCTCGCCACCCGAGCCGGTGCCCATCTGACCCACCTGGGCCTCACGCTCTCGCGGCCGCTGCTCTCCTTCGGCGCCGACGACTTCTCCTATCTCTCCGCGGTGCTGCCCGGCCTGATGATGTTCGTCGGGGTCGGTGACGGCACGGACGTACGTATGCACAGCGCCGATTTCCTGCCCGGCGACGACGCGGTACGCGATGTCGCGCTGGCCATGCTGGCGGGTTACCTCGCGGCGGCGGAGAAGATGTAGCCGCGAAGGACGCTCAGCCGGTGGCGTGTTCCCAGTAGGGGTCGCGGTAGAGCATGACCGAGGTGCCGCGCAGGAGTTCGTCGGGGGCGGAGAGCAGCACGAGTTCGCCCCTCGCCTCCAGGGTGCGCAGGACGTCGCGGACCCGCGGGCCGACCGGCAGCCGGCCCACCGGGAGGTTGAGGGTGTCGCGGACCAGGTCGGCCACCTCGGAGAGCCGGAACGGCTCGGTGAAGCCGGCGATGAGTCCGCGGACGAACTCGACGGTGATCATCGTCTCGGCCTCGGCGTGGGCGAGCTGCCAGGTCAGCTGTGCCCTGCGCCGGCCGGTTCCGGCGCAGGCCGTGCACTGCTGGGAGAAGTCGGGCACGATGTTCTCGACGGTGCTGCCCAGGCAGGTGGTGCACTGGTTGGTCTCCGACGCGTGCAGCTCGGCCGCGGCCCTGTCGGCCAGTGGCCTGCCGCACAGGCAGAGGTAGACCCGGAACCCGCCGCGTACCAGGACGAGGTCGTCGGCATCGTCGGGTATGTCTTCCCAGAGCGCGGTGATCGTGTGGATTCTCATCGTTGTGCGACTCTACCCATTTCACCGCAGTGTGACAGGGACCAGTCTCATCGGAGCGCTCCACAGCCACTCCTCGGTGATGTAGGTGGAGGTCAGCAGCGTCATCAGGCCCAGGGTGCGCTCGGTCGCGGTGGAGGGGTGGGCGCCGCAGTCGCCGAAACGGCACATCCACAGTTCGACCATGCTGCTGTCGGAGAGCTGCTCGTGCACCGAGGGCCGTCCGGCGGAGAGCCCGTCCCGCCAGATGTCGACGGACGCGCTGGCGAACGGGAAGGCCCCGGCCAGCACCCCGCCGCCCGAGGTGACGGCACGGCCGACCCCGTCGTGCACCGGCAGGATGCCGTCGGACTGGAAGAGCACCACCCCACCCCCCGGCGGGCTGGCCACCCGCAGGACCTCCACGGGGGAGGCGTGCTCGGCGCTCCACAGCTCGCCGGTCGAAAGCGGCGGGCACGACTCCGGTACGGCGCCCAGGCGGCGGATGACCTCCTCCTCGGTCACCTCGCCGACGAAGGCGACGCACAGTCCCTCGTTGTAGTCCTCGTACGAGAACATCATCGCGTCGACGGTGTCCTGGAGTTCGCGGAGCCTGGGGCTGACGGTGGGAGCCCCAGGCAGCTGGGCGAACAGGTCGGCCAGTTCGGTGAAGAGCGCCTGGGAGCCGGGGGAGCGGCCTGCGATGCACGGCCGCCAGGGGTCCGCGCCCGCGGCGAGCAGGGCCCGCACGGCGTCGTCCCAGCCGTGGCGCACGGCCTCCCAGAGCGGGGTGGCGCCGTCGGCGTCGACGGGGTCGACCTCCGCGCCCGAGGCCAGCAGCAGCTCTATCACCTGGACGGCACCCTCCTGGGCGGCCCGGTGCAGGGGCGTCGTGCGCAGCCACGGTAGCCACTGCCCGGGATCGAACCCGCTCGCCAGTCGCCGGCGGATCCGCGCCAGGTTGGTGTCACACCACGCGTCGACGTCCTCGGCCCACTCGTTGTCGCTCACTTCATCCCATTTCGTGGTATTGAGCGGATTCAACCAGGTCCGGACGACAGTTTTCGATCAGTGCCTCGCGGGAGAGCCGGTCGGCGGCGCGGGTCGTCTCGGGAAGGCGGTAGCGGGGTGTCAGGTTCAGCACGTTGTGGCAGGCCGTGGCGAGGTCGACGCGGTGCCCCACGGAGACGAAGACGGGCTTGACCCCGTGCCGGGTGCGCAGCACGCGGCCGACGACGTCGCCGTCCAGCGTCAGGTCGGCCCACGAGCCCCGCTCGGGCGCGGGCGTGGGATAGGTGCCGACGAAGGCGGTCTTGCCGACCCCGATCGTGGGCAGTCCGGTGAGCACGCCGAGGTGGCAGGCCAGACCGAAGCGGCGCGGGTGCGCCAGGCCGTATCCGTCGCAGACGACCAGGTCGGGGGTCACGGAGAGCCGCTCAAGGGCGTCCAGCAGGGCGGGAACCTCCCGGAAGGCGAGCAGCCCGGGGACGTAGTCGAAGGCCACCCTCCCGCTGACGGCGACCTCTTCGACGATCTCCAGCGTCGTCCCGTCCAGCACGGTCACCGCCGCCGCCAGCCGGTCCCTGTCGTAGGCGACGTCCACTCCCGCGACCCTGGCCGGACTGCGGGGACCGGGACCGGTCAGGTCGAGCAGTGCTCTGAGCTCGTCCTGGATGGCCTCGGCCTCCATGACAGTGCGCGGCATTTGTACCTTCATAACTACATGATCGCTACTTTTACAGTATGACGTTATATTTTGGGACTGTTCGTCTTCTTTGGTGACCGGTGCAGTCGCCGCGCGGCGTCCAGCTCCCAGCGGTGCCCTCCGGTCAGGGGTTCTCATGCTGCCGGGCGGGTCCTGCCCATGGTGTGACGGGAGCGGCGGCGGAGCCGGGATCGTTCCTCATGACGCCTTCCGGTCCCCGTTCGTCGCGACGCTGGGCGGGTCCCGCCCAAGGCGACGGGAACAGCCGTGGAGCCGAGATCGTTCTGCAGGCACTGGCGACTTCAGGAGCGTGGGCCGCATGGCGGGCAGCAGATCGATCGGGCGTCTCCTCATGGGCGGGCTGGCACTGGCCGCCGCCGGGTGGGCGTTGAAGGACATCCCCGCGGAACTCGGGGGCAGGGCCAGGGGGGAGCGGCTGGAGCGGATGCGCCGCTCGCCGCAGTTCCACGACGGCCTCTTTCGCAACTCCACGCCCGGCGTCTTCGTACCCTCGCCGCAGAGCGCGCGGGAGATCGCCTGGAACATGCTGCACAACCGCGAGGAGCGCCGCCCGGCCACGCCGGTCCCGGTGGTGACCGCACCGGTGGGCGGGCCGTCCCCGACCGGGCTGAGCGTCATCTGGTACGGTCACGCCACCGCGCTGCTGGAGATCGAGGGCCGCCGCGTGCTCGTCGACCCGGTGTGGAGCAGGCGTGCCTCGCCCTCCCAGCTGGTCGGCCCGCGGCGCCTGCACCCGCTGCCGGGGCCGCTGGCAGGCCTCCCGCCGCTCGACGCGATCGTGATCTCGCACGATCACTACGACCACCTCGACCGTGCGACGGTACGCGGCCTGCTCACGCTGCAGACCGCGCCGTTCCTGGTGCCGCTGGGGATCGGCGCCCACCTGGAGCGCTGGGGCGTGCCCGCCTCGCGGATCGTCGAGCTCGACTGGGACGAGGAGGCGAGCGTCGCGGGCCTGCGGTTCGTCGCGACCGCCGCCCGTCACTTCTCCGGTCGCACCCTCAACCGCAACGTCACCCTGTGGGGCTCCTGGGTCATCGCCGGCCGGGAGAGGAAGGTCTTCTACGCCGGCGACTCCGGGTACTTCGACGGCTACGCCGGGATCGGCGCCGCGCACGGCCCGTTCGACCTCACGCTCATGCCGATCGGCGCCTACAACGCCGCCTGGCCCGACATCCACATGAACCCGGAGGAGGCGGTCAACGCCCACCTCGACCTGGGCGGCAGGCTGCTCCTCCCGGTCCACTGGGCGACCTTCACCCTGGCCACGCACCCCTGGGCCGAACCGGTCGACCGCCTCTGGCGCGAGGCCAAGGCCCGTGACGTCCGCCTCGCCGTCCCCCGCCCTGGCGAGCGCGTCGACACCGCCGACGTCCCGCTGCTGGAGAGCTGGTGGGAACTGCTGCGCGGCGGCGAGACGGGCCGCCGGCCGCGACCGGTGCCGCTTCCTCCCTCCCCGAGACTCTGAGCGACGAGCTCACCCACCGCTGCTCCGGCGGCCGGGTGCGCCTGACGGCCGCGACGGAGGTTCAGGCCATCGCGGTTCTCGTTGACAGGCGAGTGCGGACGACGAGATCGTGCACCGCGTCCGCCGACGGCGCGATGTCGGGAAGGCGGGAGGCGTCCCGCGCCTCCTCCAGTTCCCCGGTCAGCCGGGTGACGTCGTCCGCCAGTCGTTCCGGTTCCGGCGCATCCGTCGGCAGCGGGCCGTGCTCGGCGGAGCGCTTGGCGGCGATCAGGTCACCGAGATACGACGGCCCGCCGGAGAGCCGGGTGAGGTCGGCCTCCAGCTCTCCGGTGCGCATCAGATGGACGCCGGTGAGCAGCACACGGAAGGTGTAGAGCAGCGGCTTGAGCTCGCCGGAGCGCTCGAACAGCCGCCACTGGGTGCGGGCGAATCCCAGATAGTGGTGGGCGTGGTGGCGGGTGACGCAGCCGGGGGCGGCGGCGATCATCTCCCGATGGACCGGCGAGGTGGCCACCACCAGCGGGGAGAGCAACTGCTCCAGCACATAGCCGTTGCGGCGCAGCAGCAGGCGGCAGAACTTGGCCAGGTCGTGGGTGACCAGGTCCACCTCGACACCGTCGCGCACCCAGGAGCGGGTTAGGGTCTCACTCCCCGTCCGCAGGCCGACCACCTCCTCCAGCGGCAGCAGGTGAACGCCGCGCAGGTCGACATCGGAGTCGGCGGAAGGGAAACCGTACAGGTGCGCCCCGCTGATCGTGGCGAAAGCGGTCGGATGCGCCTGCCCGGCGGGAATCTCGGCCAGCCAGGACGGCAGGGGCACAGTCACAGCGCCGCCTCTCTCGTACTCGCCAGATATTCCTCCACGCGCCGCCGGTCGGGTTCGGCGGGCAGCGTGCCCGTGCCGTCGAACCTCGCGGTCAGCTCGGAGCGCCAGCGGTTGACCTCATCCCAGGAGAGCTCTCCCCGCCGTACGGCGAGCAGCCGGTCGCGGTGGGCGTCCATTCGGACCAGGGGCTCGCCGTGGCGGACCAGGTGCAGACCGCTGAGCAGCAGGCGGACCATGTGCATGGCCTGCTTCCATCTGGGGCGCTCGGGATCCAGCCGGCGGAACTGGGCGTTGGCGTATCCGACGAAGGTCTGTCCGGCCCGCCCGGAGACGAAGGCGCCCCGGATGGAGAGCAGTTCCTCGCCTGCGGCGGTGGCGTGCTCGACGATCGGCGACCACAGGCATTCCAGCACCGTCGGGTTGGCCTCCAACGCGAGCGCGCAGAACCGCTCGACCTCCCACGAGAACTGCTCGGGCAGCGGCCCCTCGACATGCGTGGGCGGCTTGGCCAGCCGCCAGAACAGCCGGGTCGGTGCCACGAAGACCCCGCGCCTGTCGATGTCGGAGTCCTCGCTCTCCAGCCCGTATGCCCGCGAGCCGACCACCACCGACAGCACCGAGTGATCCGGGACGTACCGTACCTCCATCCGCACAGCCTGCCAGCCCCGTGCCCGGCATCGGTACGGGTTTTCCCGGACACTCATCCACCGCGCGTGGAGCGTGCGTGAGCGCCTCCCGAACGGATCCGGTGGTCGGTGCGCGCCGTCAGTACAGGTTCTCGCGGGCGTCGATGCTCAGGTCGTCGTCGATGAGCTTGGCCGACCACTCCAGGTCCAGCTGCTCCTTGAAGATCCGGCCTAGCGTGGGCCGCGCCCCGCGGTCCGGCCACCGCTCCGGCTGCCAGAGCGCCGAGCGCCGGAAGGCCTTGGCGCAGTGGAAGAAGCACTCCCGCACCTCGACGCTGACCGCCAGTGTGGGAACCTTCCCCTTCACCCGCAGGCCTTCCATGTACGGGGCCTGGCTGACCACCCGCGCCCGCCCGTTGACGCGCAGGGTCTCCTCGGTGCCCGGCACCACGAACAACAGGCCGACCTGCGGGTTGGTGACGATGTTGCGCAGGCTGTCGAGCCGGCGGTTGCCGGGCCGCTCGGGGATCACCAGCGTGTGGTCGTCGAGGACCAGCACGCCGCCGGGTTCCTCGCCGCGCGGGGAGACGTCGCAGGTGCCGTCGGATCCCGAGGTCGCCAGCAGCAGGAAGGGCGAGGTGGCGATGAAGTCCCGGGCGTGCTCGTCGAGGTGGCCGATGTCCTTGCGCAGGACGACCTCGCCGACCTCGCCGACGATCCGGCGGAGTTCTTCTTCCGAGTTGACCGTGACGATCGGGCCGGTCTCACCGGTATCGAGGGAAGGCATGAAGTAAGGCTAACCTTCCTTGATCCTTGCCTCAACGGCCCCCTTCCCGCCCGATGCGCGCGTGGGGGTTCCGCAGGCGGGGAGGGGGAGAGTCCAGGCGCGGCGACCGGGTTGCTTTACACCTCCCATCCGAAGGGCGCACGGCGTCCCGCGGGCGGCCGGGAGTGGGACGTGAGAGGCCCGGCGGCGGCCGATTCCCCCGAATACACCCCGGAACTCTCGCTTAACGCGAGATAGCCGCCTATTCGTTATATCTTTGATCTTGCAGGTCAAGATTGCTTCGCAGGAGATTGACCGGAGTTGTCAGGTTTATGCGACCCTCTGGGAGCTTTCCTCGATGAACAGATGGAAGACGATCATCGTCGCGCTGGCGGTCATCCTGCCGGCCGGTGTCCTGCCGGCCGCCGCGTCACCCGCGGTGGCCGCCCGATCCGTGGCCCCCCTGATAGAGAACGGTGAGACCCAGCCGGTCTACTCGCGCGCCGACGCGCTGACCGAGACCGTGTTCGTCGAGGTCGCCGGGGTCGACAGTGACGCCGACGGGCTCCCCGACCGGGTCGCCGTCGACATCATGCGGCCCAAGGAGACCGACTCCGGGATGAAGGTCCCGGTCATCATGGAGGCCAGCCCCTACTACGCGGGCGGCAACGACGTGCCCAACCACGTCGTCGACCTCGACGGCTCCGACCCCGCGGGCATGGAGTACCGGCGCAACAAGTTCAACGATCTGCACGACGAGATGTTCGGCGACGGCTCCGACGTGACCCGCGCGGTCGCTCCGCCCTTCCGCGGCTACTACGACAACTACTTCGTGCCGCGCGGCTACGCGATCGCGCTGGTGGAGAACCTCGGCTCGGGCCGGGCGACCGGCTGTCCCACCACCGGCCTGGACAACGAGACCGCGGGTCCCAAGGCCGCGATCGACTGGCTCAACGGCCGCGCCCGCGGATTCGACGCGGCCGGCAACGAGGTCAAAGCCGGCTGGTCCACCGGGAACGTCGGCATGATCGGCGTCTCCTACAACGGCACGCTGCCCAACGCCGTCGCCGCGACCGGGGTCAAGGGCCTCAAGGCGATCGTGCCGATCGCGGCCATCTCCTCCTGGTACGACTACTACCGGGCCAACGGCGGGGTGCTGGCCCCCGGCGGCTACCAGGGTGAGGACGCCGACGTGCTCGCCCGCTACGTGCTGACCCGTCAGAACGCCCAGCAGGCCTGCGGCGCGCTGATGGACCGGATAGAGAAGGACCAGGACCGGGTCACCGGCGACTACTCCGACTTCTGGGACCGGCGCAACTACCTCAACGACGTGCGCAAGGTCCGCGCGGCGGTCTTCCTGGTGCACGGTCTCAACGACTGGAACGTCAAGACCAAGCAGGCCGTCCAGTGGTGGGACGCCCTCGCGAAGCGGAACGTGCCCCGCAAGATCTGGCTCCACCAGGGCGCGCACTTCAACCCGTTCTCCTTCGCCGGGCGCAACGCCGAGTGGCTGCGCCAGCTCCACCGCTGGTTCGACTTCCACCTGTACGGCCTGCGCAACGGCATCATGGACGAGCCGCAGGCGGACGTGGAGTCGGGGCCGGGGCAGTGGGCGCAGCACGCCTCGTGGCCGCTGCCGGGCACCCGCGACGTACGGCTCCAGCTGGCCGCCGGGCAGGACGGCCGCAACGGCACCCTGGGCGCCGACCGCCCCCGAGGCCGCGCCGTCGTCGAGTCCTTCGTCGACCAGAGCACCCGCGGTGCCGAGCAGCTCGTCGAGAACACCGAGAGCACCGACCCCAACCGCCTGGCCTACCTGTCGAGTCCGCTGGCCCGCGACGCGCGCCTGTCCGGCACCCCGGAGGTCTCGGTGCGGGCCGCGTTCAAGGGCGGGCGCTCGCCATACCTGACGGCGCTGCTCGTCGACTACGGCACCGACGCCCGCGCCTACGGCGACGTCGCCTACGGTGCCACCCAGGTCTGCTACGGCCAGGGCGTGCCCGGCGACACCGGTTGCGCCCGGCTGGCCGAGCACGTCACGGTGACCGCCCCCTACAAGATCATCACAAGGGGCTGGCTGGACGTCCGTAACCGCGACTCCGCGGCCAGGACCGAACTGCTGCGCGAGGACCGCTTCTACGACTTCCGCTTCGACCTCCAGCCCGGCGACTACGTCGTCAAGGCCGGTCACCGGATCGGCGTCGTGCTCATCTCCACGGACCGCGACTTCACGCTGCGCCTGCCCCCGGGCACCGCCGTCTCGGTCGACCCCCGCGCCAGCTCGGTCACCCTTCCCCTCGTCGGCGGCCGCTCCGCCCTCTAGGGTCACGACCTCGATCCGGATGAGCGGGCACGTTCCCGGCGTACCTGCTCACCGGATCGGGGGAGCCGTCGCTCCTGGCGGGCCGTCGTGTCCATCGAGTGTCCCGGGTGGGGACGGGGCCGGGGCCCGTCTGAGGGATAACCCTGGCCTGTCCCTGACATCGGCTCGCGGGTCTGCCGCCGGGCCCGGCCAGGGCCTAGCGTTGAGGGCATGGGACGAATTCTTCTGATCGTGGCGGCCGTGGTGATCGCCTTCATCTTGCTGGGCTCGGTTCTGGGCTTCCTGTTCACGCTCCTCAAGTGGGCTCTGATCATCGGCCTGGTGGGCGTGGTGGTCATGTTCGCGAGCAGGCTCTTCCGCTCCTCGAACGTGCGCGACTGACCGACGCCCGGTAAGCCCGGCGGCCGCCCACCGGCACCCCCGTGTCGCCGGTGGGCGGGCAGACGTCTCCGGTCAGTCCTGGGACACCTGCTTCAGCTGGAGCTCGTCGAGCAGGGCCCGGGTCGCGGCGGTCACCGCGTCCACGGCCCTTTCGAAGGCCTCGGCGTTGCGCGCCGAGGGGGAGCGGAAACCCGACACCTTGCGGACGTACTGGAGCGCGGCGGCTCGTACGTCGTCGTCGGTCACGTCGCTGGCGTAGGGCTCACGGAGGGTCTTGATGCTGCGGCACATGACAGGACGGTACTCCGTCCCGTGGTTCTCCCGGCCCCGCCCGGCCATCCCGGCCGCGGGCCGCACCGTCACCGGGCCGGGCTGAGCCGGGCCGAGTCAGGTCGCCGGCAGACCGTCACGCTCCCGCTGGACCGCGTCGGCGGTCAGCACGGCGTCGAGGAGTCCGGGAAAGAGCGTGTCGAGGTCGTGGCGGCGCAGCGCGTTCATCAAATACCTCCAGCGTGGAGACCCCGTCCTTCAGGGCGGGGAGGAAACACAGCCTGGGGCCGCAGGTTTGGGAGTCGAACACCTGCGCGAGGCCTAACCGAGCGTGCAGGATTTGAGGCATGGCGCAGACAGCGAAGCGGGCCTTCAAGTTCCGCTTCTACCCGACCCCCGAGCACGCCGCGGAACTTGCCCGGACATTCGGCTGCGTCCGCCTGGTCTACAACAAGGCGTTGCAAGAGCGGAGCCGCGCTCACACCCTTGAAGGGCGCCGTGTCTCCTATGTGGTCGACTTGGTGATCCCCGGTTCGATCGCCGGGCAGGGGTCTCCTCGCCTTCCCCGGATACCAGGTGCCGTTCGCGGCGAAGGTGAAGGCCGAGACCGACCTGCCGGTGAGCGCGGTCGGAGAGATCACCCGGCCCCGGCAGGCTGAGGAGATCATCGCCTCCGGTCAGGCCGACGCCGTCATGCTCGGCCGCGAGCTGCTCCGCAACCCGTACTGGCCGAACCACGCCGCCCGCGAGCTCGGCGCAGCCGAAGGCCGCTGGCCCGACCAGTACCATCGCGCGGTCTGAGGCTCCGCCCGCCTTCACCTCGCGGGTCTCTCCCGAAGGAAGGGACGCGCGGGTGGAGACGGTCGGGGAAGGATTCAGCGGACCGGCCCGCCAGGGGGCGCACCCCCGGGGGTCGAGCGGGCCGGTCCGGGATCATGGGATGGCGCGGCGCAGGGCCAGTGCGTCCTGGCGGACCTTCGCGGGGGTCTGGCCGTCGATGAGCAGGCGGCGCATCAGGGCCGCGACCTCGCCCATGGTCTCCGGGCCGAAGCCGCGGCGGGTCACCTCCTGGGTGCCGATCCGCAGGCCCCGCCTGGGCTCCTCGGCAGGCCGGCCGGGCAGGCCGATGCCGCTGAGGTAGACGCCCCCCTCGGCCAGCAGCCGGGCGGCCTCGTCCCCGCCGCCGAACGCGCCCGCGTCCACCGCCACATGGTGCGAGACGGTCCAGCCCCGATGGGCGGCGATCACGGTGAAGCCCTCGCGGTCCAGCGCGGCGGCCAGCGCCCCGGCGTTGGCGATGCAGCGGTCGGCGTACCCGGAACCGCCCTCGGCGTGCTCCGCGGCGACGACGGCCAGCGGGGCCAGGCGGGAGGCGTCGTAGTTCGCGGTCAGGCCGGGGTAGGCCGCCGCCGCCACCTGTCGGGCGAGATCCTCGTCGCGGGTCACGACGGCCGCGCCAGGTGGCCCGCCGAAGGACTTGTAGGTGGACATGGTCATCAGGTGCGCGCCCTCGTCCAGCGGTCGCTGGAACCGGCCGCCCGCGATCAGTCCCGCCACGTGCGAGGCATCATAGAGCAGCAGGGCGCCCACCTCGTCGCACGCCGTCCGCACCCGCGCCACGTCGTGGGGGAACAGCATCAGGCTCGCCCCGAGCACCACCAGCGCGGGCCGCCTCTCGCGCAGGAACGCCGGGAGGGCCGCGTGGTCGACGTCGAGCCGTCCGGCGTCGTAGGGCAGGTCGACGACCCGCAGGCCACGGATCCCGGCGGCGCCCTGGGCGTGGTGGCTGGTGTGGCCCCCGGCGGCCCGAGGCAGCACCGCGATCGTGTCGCCGGGGCCGGCGAACGCGCTGTAGCAGGCGAGGTTGGCCAGTGTGGCGCTCTGCAGCCGCACCTCGGCGAACTCACCGCCCATCAGCGCCGCGATCTGGAGCGGGACCAGCACCTCCAGCACGTCCAGCTCCTCCAGGCCGGTCTGGCGTTTGTCCCCCGGCCAGCCCATCGAAGGCCGGCAGCCCAGGGAGATCTCATGGGCGGCCCTGGCGCGCTCGCTCATCGTGTTGGTGCCCGCGTACAGGACCACACCGTCCTCGTCGAGGCGGCCGCGGTGCTCGGCCAGCACCGCGTCGACCAGCCTGGTCACCGCCTCCAGGCTCAGCCCCGACACCTCGGCCTCGAGCTCGGCCAGGCGCGGCTGTGCCCGGGGCGGTGCCCACGGGGCGACACGGCTGCGCTCCTGCACGAAGCTCCTTTCACAGGGCTGTCAGGCGGCTCTCACGAGGTGGACCCCTCCAAAACGAATACTGTGACGCTACGGCCAGTGCCGGGGGGAGTCATCGTTCCGCCAGCGGAGATCCTTCCTACATCTGTAGGATTAGAACGTGATCGCGGATGATGTTCAGGATCTGCTGGAGGCGCTGGCCGCGAGCGTGGGCAGGGGTATGTCCGTCGACGACCTGGAGGGTCGGGTCGTCGCGCACAGCGCCCATCACGGGGAGGTCGACCAGGTCAGGGCCCGCGCCATTCTGTCACGGTCGGTTCCCGCGGCGGTGGGGGCCTGGCAGGAGAAGCACGGGGTGGCCTCGACCCGAGAGCCGGTCAGGGTTCCGGAGAATCCCTCGCTGGGCATGGCGGCCCGGCTCTGCGTGCCCCTGCTCCACCAGGACCGCCGGGTCGGCTACCTGTGGATCATCGAGGGCCCGGGTCCGTTGAACCCGCAGGAGCAGGGCAGGGCCGTGCGCGACGCCGCCGCGATCGCGGCCCTGCTCGACGACGGCGGCAGCTCCCACACCCTGAGTCTCCTGCTCACCGGCGAGATCGGTGTGCGGCGTGCGGCCGGTGTGCTCGGGGAGGGGCCGCTGCGCGTCCTGGCGCTGCGGGGCGACCCGGCCTCCCTGCGTGAGGCGGTCGGCGCGGAGCTGGCCAGGACGCGCCGGCCGCCGGCCTTCACGATCCTGGACCGGCACGCCGTGCTGCTGCTCAACCGTGGCGAGGACGCGACGGCGCTGGGGGAGCGGCTGGCCGCGCGGGCCCGCACGGGCGCCGGGGTCAGCGCACCGCACCCGGGGCTTGAGTCAGCCGTACGGGCACATGAGGAGGCGCTCACCGCGGCCAGGGCGGCGGCGGCGGAACCGGCGCTGCGGCCGGTCGCCCACTGGCCGGACCTGGGCGTCTACCGGCTGCTCGCCGAGCCGGTCGCCGGTACTCCCGGTACTCCCGGCACGCTCGGCGGTCCGCTTGACGCTCTGCGGGAGCATCCGGCACTCCTGGTCACCCTGGAGACCTACCTGGACAGCGGGGGAGACGCCCAGGAGACCGCCCGGCTGCTCCACCTGCACCGCACCAGCCTCTATTACCGCCTCACCAGAATCGAGCAGCTGGCCGCCCGCAACCTCAAGAACGGAACCCACAGGTTAGAACTTCATCTCGCGCTGAAGCTCGGTCGCTGGAATGCGGTGTAACGGCCGGACAATCCGGGCACAGCTCTGCGATGCCGCAGTTGATCAGCGAGATCATGACCGTCGTCATCGTGCTCATGCTCATCCCGCTGTCGTTGGTCATCGTGTCGGTGGTCGTCCTCGTCGCACTCGCGGCGTTGGCTCTGACGACACCACGGGAGCAGGATGGAGGAACGACTTCCCGGAGGTAGACGATGCGGCAGCTCAGCGCGGTGGACACGCAGTTCCTGAATTTCGAGACCCCGACGAACGTCGCGAACATCGGAGGGCTCGCGATCCTGTCGGGCAGGCTGTCGCGGAGCGACCTGGTGTCGCTGCTGGCCCGGCGGCTCCACCTGGCCGCGCCCTTCCGCATGCGACTCGTCTCCGTCCCGTTCGGCCTGGACCATCCGTACTGGACCGAGGACTCCAGGATCGACCTCGACTACCACGTGCGCGAGATCGCGCTGCCCGGCCCGGGCAGCGACGAGCAGCTGGGTGAGCAGGTGGCCAGGCTGCACGCCCGCTGCCTCGACCGGCGGCGGCCGCTCTGGGAGATGTATCTGATCCACGGTCTGGCCGGTGACCGTACGGCCCTCTACACGAAGGTCCACCACGCCGCGGTCGACGGCGTCACCGGCGCCGACGTGCTGGCCAGCCTGCTGGACACCTCCCCCGAGCCCGCCGAGGTCGAGATGGCGCCCGCGGCCGAGCCCGAGGAGCGGATCGACACGCGGGAGATGGTCACCAGGGGGATCGTCAAGGCGGTGGTCAACCCGGCCAACACGGTACGGTTCCTGATCAACGCCGTCCCGCATCTGGACGAGATCCCCCTGATCTCCCAGGTGCCCGGGGCCGGGCTGGTCTCGCGGCTCACCCGGCAACTGGCCAACCGCCTGTCGGGTACCGCGGAGGTACCCGACATGCCGCGGATGACCGTCCCACGTACCCCCTTCAGTGGCAGGATCAGCGCGCACCGCAGGTTCGCCTACGCCGCCCTGCCGCTGGAGGACGTCAAGCTGGTCAAGAACGCCCTCGGCGTCACGGTGAACGACGTGGTGATGGCCCTGTGCGCCGGGGCGTTGCGCCAGTGGCTGATCAAGCACGACGCGCTGCCCGAGCAGCCTCTCGTCGCGGGGGTGCCGTTCTCGCTCCGCGTCCCCGGTGACCGGCGCGTGGGCAACCAGGTCACCATCATGATCACCACACTGGCGACGCAGGTGGCCGACCCACTGGAACGGCTGCTTGCGGTACGTGACGCGATGCGGCTGATCAAGGATCGCTCGTCGCTGGCACCGGTCAGCTGGATTCAGGAGCTCAGCGACATAATGCCCTCCGCGCTGACCGGCCTGGCCTCCCGGGCGGCTTTCAACCTCTTCGCTGACAGCGCGGGCCCGATCAACGTGATGATCTCCAACGTGCCCGGCCCGCAACTCCCCCTCTATGTGAGCGGTGCCCGGCTGCTGTCGTACTACCCCGTCTCGGTGGTGACCGACGCCAGTGGCGGCCTCAACATCACGGTCTTCTCCTACGACGGCTCACTTGACGTCGGCCTGATCGCCTGCCGTGAGATGGTTCCCGATGTCTGGGCCGTCACCGACTATCTCAGGGACGCCCTGCTGGAACTGAAGCTCCTCGCTGAGCAGCAGTGACAGGCCGGGCGCGCCCTTGACGAAGCGCAGGGTCTTCTCCAGGCAGACGATCGAGCCCCGCTCGTGCCTGTTGACGAAACGGATGTCGTCGGCCAGGGCGCGCATGATCAGCAGGCCCCGGCCGTGTTCGGAGGTGGGGGCGGGGAAGGCGGGGCCCGAGAAGTCGAAGCCGTCGCCGGCGTCCACCACCTTGATCACGCAACGGTCCCTGGACAGCTCGGTGCTGACCATGTAGTCGTCACTGGGGGTGGCGTGCTTGACGGCGTTGGAACACGCCTCCGAGAGCATGAGCTGGATGTCCTCGCGGATCTGGGACACCACGCCAAGGGCGCGGAGCGAGGCGTCGAGAAGTTGCCTGATCACGGGAACGCTGGCGGCGTCACGCGGCAGACGCAACGCGATAGTGGCCTCCACGGTGTCCTCCTTTCGCAGCCGGTCACCTAAAGGCTTGCCCGGCACGCTCCGTCCTAACCGGAGATGGTTGATCGTGACTCCGGATATCGGAAAGGCGCGGCAAAGTTCGGTGAATGAAAAAATGTGGCATGGCGGCAGGACGGCCGGTCCGCCTCAGGCGGACCGGCCGTCCTGCGACTCTTCGCCTCAGCCCGAGAACGCGTCGATCGCGGCCTGGCAGAAGGCCTTGAGGTCGTCGGGCCTGCGGCTGGTGATCAGCGTGTTCGGGCCCGAGGTGCAGATCACCACCTCGTGGTCCTCCCAGTTCGCGCCGGCGTTGCGCAGGTCGGTCGCGAGGCTCGGCCAGGACGTGACCTTGCGCCCGCGTACCACGTCCGCCTCGATCAGCGTCCAGGGCGCGTGGCAGATGGCCGCGACGGGCTTGCCCGCGTCGAAGAAGCCCTTCGCGAAGCCGACCGCCTCGGGCACGGTACGCAGCAGGTCGGGATTGGCGACGCCGCCCGGCAGCACCAGCCCGTCGAAGTCGGCGGCGGAGACCTCCTCGACCGTCGCGTCCACGGGGAACCGGTCGGCCCTGTCGAGGTGGTTGAACGCCTGGACCTGACCCCGCTCGGTGGAGATGAGCCTTGGGGTGGCCCCAGCCCGCTTGACAGCGTTCCACGGCTCGGTGAGCTCGACCTGCTCGATGCCCTCCGGGGCCACGAGGAAGGCGATCGTCTTGGCGTTCGGCATGTCATCCCCTTTGTGACGTGCGGTGATGTCTTCAGGGGGGCGTCATGCCCGGGGTTCCGGAATCTATGCGAGAGCTACTGATTCCAGGACGAACCTTGCGACGGCGGAGGCCGGAGCCGATGAGCCGGGTGATGAGCTCGCGCGAGGAGACGGCCTCCGCGCCCAGCGCGACGGCCCGCTCGTAGAAGGTCTCGGGAACGTCGTAGTGGTCGCGGTCGAACGCCTGGGGCGGCACGCCCAGCAGCTCCGCGAAGGCGTGCAGCTCCCCGGTCGAGCTGTCGCTGACCAGGTGCGACCAGAACAGAGCGTGTGGACCCGGCCAGTTGGGCGGGTCGATGAGCACGCTCACCGCCGGGCGAGGTCGAGCGCGACCTCCAGGGCGGCGGCCCGACGCTCCTCGTCGGAGATCGTCTCGTCCCTGAGGATGATCCACGCGGCGTGCAGCGCGAACAGGGCCATCGAGTTTTTCAGCCGGGTGGCGGTGGGATCGTCCGGCTCGACGAGGAAGGTGAGCAGGTCCAGCATCCGATGGCGGGTCTTCTCCATCGTCGGATGGTTCTTGAGCGAGGTCTGGTTGCGCTCGAAGAACCGCATGATCTCGTGGTGCCGGCCCCGGTGCAGGTCGTCGGAGTAACGGCGGAGCAGTTCGCGGCGCGTCTCCTCGGTGCGCGGCTGGGACGAGGCCCAGGCGATCAGCTCCTCGACCGCGCGCACCCGGTCCTCGGCCAGGCTGGCGACGATGTCGTCCTTGTTTTTGAAGTGGTAGTAGAGAGCCGCCTTGGTCACGCCGAGGGCCTCGGCTATCTCGCGGAGCGAGGTGGCCTCGTAGCCCTGCTCGACGAAAAGAGTCAGGGCGACGTCCTGAATGCGCGTCCGGGTATCGGCGTGTTCCCTCATGGTTCCCTTACCGAGAAATCAGCTTGACGGCCGGCAAGTAAGCGGCCTACATTTCCAGCATATCCGACACTAACCGGTCGGCAAGTAAGCAAGATCTCTTCTAGGGGGCGAAGTGAAGGAGACCGCGGCCTTACCGGCGCGGCGCCGTGAGGTCATGGTAGTGCTACCGGGCCTGATGCTCGCGATGGTGCTGGCCATGCTCGACAACATGATCGTCGGCACCGCCATGCCCCGCATCGTCGGCGAGCTCGGCGGGCTGACGCACCTGTCCTGGGTGGTGACCGCCTACGTGCTCGGCGCCACCGTCTCGACCCCCATCTGGGGCAAGATCGGTGACCTGTACGGCAGGAAGAACATCTTCCTCGCCTCCATCGTCATCTTCATGATCGGCTCCGTGCTCTGCGGCATGGCGGGCTCGGAGATGCTCGGCGGCCCGTCCGACGGGATGATGCAGCTCATCGCGTTCCGCGCGTTCCAGGGCCTCGGCGCGGGCGGCCTGATGGTCAACGCCATGGCCATCATCGGCGATCTCGTCCCGCCCCGCGAGCGCGGCCAGTACCAGGGCATCATGGCCGCCGTGATGTCACTGGCCATGATCGCCGGCCCGCTCGTCGGCGGATTCATCACCGACCACCTCGACTGGCGCTGGGCCTTCTACGTGAACCTGCCCATCGGGTTCGTCGCGCTGGCCCTGCTGGCGATCAAGCTGAAGCTGCCCAGGTACCGCACCGAGCACCGCATCGACTGGCTCGGTGCCGCCCTGCTCTCGGTCGGCATCACCGCGCTGGTCCTCATCACCACCTGGGGCGGCAACGACTACGGGTGGAACTCACCGCAGATCCTCGGTCTGGTGGCCCTCGCCGTCGTCACGCTGGCGCTGTTCATCCCGGTGGAGCGCCGCGCCGCCGAGCCCATCATGCCGCTCAACGTCTTCCGCGACCGCAACTTCAGCCTGATCTCGGGTGTGGGCTTCCTGCTCGGCTTCGCCATGTTCGGTGCCATCAACTTCCTGCCGCTGTTCCAGCAGACGGTCCAGGGGGCCACGGCCACCAACTCCGGCCTGCTGCTGCTCCCGATGATGGCCGCCTCCATGGTGGTCTCGCTCTTCGTCGGCCGCGCCATCACCCAGACGGGCAAGTACAAGATCTACCCGGTCCTCGGCGGCGCGATCATGGCGATCGGCATGTGGCTGCTCTCCCTGATGGACGTCCACACACCCGCCTGGCAGACCGGCGTGTTCATCGCGGTGCTCGGCCTCGGCATGGGCTTCCTGATGCAGACCACCATGCTGATCGCCCAGAACAGCGTCGAGCAGAAGGACCTCGGTGTCGCCAGCAGTGCCTCGACCTTCTTCCGCTCCATCGGCGGCTCGTTCGGCGTCTCGCTGTTCGGCGCGATCTTCAACAACCGCCTCACCTCCAACCTGGAGAGCAAGCTGGGCGCCGCGGGCGAGCAGCTCGCCTCCGGCGGCGCCCAGTTCAACCCGGCAGCCCTGCACGAGCTGCCCTCGGGAGTACGGATCGGCTTCCTGGAGTCGCTGGCCGACTCCATCTCCGGCGTCTTCTGGTGGGCGATCCTGTTCGCCGTCCTGGTTCCGCTGCTGGCGGCCTTCATCAAGGAGGTCCCGCTGCGCGGCGGCACCGAGAGCGCCAAGGAGGCCGAGGCCCAGGTGCCGGTGCTCGACTGATCAGGGATCTTGGGTGCGGACCCCCGGCTTCGGTCGCGAGGTCAACCCGTCCTTCGCTGGAACCACAGCGTGGCGGGCGTCAACAACCGATCCCAAGTTCCGACCCAGCGATTCCCAACCCGCCCCCGCCACGATGAGGGGCATGAAGACGACCATCCCCGCCGCCGGGTACCTCACCCGGCGGCCTTCCGCCGCCGACGCGCCCGAGATCCACGAGCTGATCTCGCTCTGCGACACCCAGGTGATCGGCAAGGCCGACATGACCCTCGACGACGTCGCCGACCAGCTGAACGACTCGTCCTTCGACGTGGAGTCCGACGGCTGGCTCGTCCACGACGAGAGCGGGCGCCTGGTGGCCTGGGCCTGGGCCTGCCGCAAGGGCGCCAGTGACAACGTCGACGTCGACGTGGTCGTGCACCCCGGCGCGCCGGAGCTGACCGGCCCGCTCTGGGACACCGTGACCGAGCGGGCCGGGCAGATCGCCGCCGAGCTGGGCCACGGCCGGGCCGTGGTGGACATCGGTCTCTACCGCGAGGACGGCGGCAAGCGCGCCGTCGCCGCCGCCCGGGGTTTCAGCGCCGCCACCAGCTTCATCCGGCTCCGCGCCGACCACACCGGGCCGGTCGGCCGCCCCGGCCCGCCGGCCGGGATGACCGTGCACGACGGGCTCACCGAGGAGGTGCGCCGCCAGGGCCACGCCGTGGAGCAGGCCGGCTTCGCCGACCACTTCGGGTTCGCCCCGAAGGACTACGACGAGTGGTACGACGAGCTGAACTCCTCGGTCAACACCGACTGGTCGCAACTGGCGGTCGCCCGCCTCGACGGCGAGCCCGTGGCGATGCTGCTGGGGACCAACGCCTTCCTCGGGGACGAGAACTGCGGCTACGTACGCCGGCTGGCGGTGCTCCCCGCCTTCAGGGGCCGCGGCCTGGGCCGGTTCATGCTGCGCGGGGCGTTCGCCGACGACGCTCGTCGCGGGCGGGTCGGCACCTACCTGCACGTCGACGCCAACAACAGCACGCCCGCCCTCGACCTCTACCTCTCGGTGGGCATGCGCCAGGTGCTGGCCATCGACGTCTGGCGGCGCACGATCTGACCCGCACCGTACGGCGCCATCGAGCGGGGAAGGCGCTCTCAGCCGGTGGGAGGTCAGTCGTCAGGAGTCACCCGGTGCTTGGAGAGGTGGGCCAGGACCGCCTGGTTGGCCTCCCAGCCGTCGGGGAACTTCACCGGCACGCCGAGCTGGACCGGCTCGGCCGACGGGTGGGCGTCCAGCAGCTCGGGAATGCCCGCCCTGGCCACCACGACGCAGGCGTGGCGGTGCCGGGAGGCGAGCACGCACAGCCGCCCCGACTCCAGGTGGAACGCGGTGGCGTCGCGGCGCCCGGAGAGGGGATGGAGCACGATCGTCACATCGTACTCCCGGCCCTGCAGGCGGTTGGCGGTGTCCACCGTGATCTCCGGCGGCACCCCGGCGGCCCTGATCGCGGCCACCTGGTCGCGGTGCGCGGCGCCGATGGCGATCCGGTCGGCCGTGACGGGATGGCTGCCGCGCTCGGAGTGTGCGACCGGACTCCGCTGGAGCAGCCGCGTCGCCAGGCTCGCGGTCGCCAGCACGGCCTCCGCGTCGGTGCGCACCGTGTGGCGGCTGGGCAGCTCGTACAGTGCCCAGCCAGACCCGGCCGCCTCCTCCAGCGCCAGGTCGAAGGGGGTGCGCATGCCGTTCACCGTGAACTCCAGCGACCGGTCGGCGGGGCCCGTCCCCGCGCGGAACCCGGTGAAGGGGTAGAACGCCTCGGAGACCACGGGCGCGGCCGAGGCGGGCAGCCGCCAGGAGACCGGCAGCCGGTGCACCGGCAGGTCGGGGTTGTGCCGCAGCAGCACCGAGACCGCGCTCTGCACCGGGTCCCACGACAGGCCCGCCCAGCGGTCGCCGTCCACGATCGAGAACGGGTCGAGCTGGCCGGGGTCGCCCACGAACAACGACCGCTCGAACAGCGAGGCGATGCGCAGCAGCTTGTCCGAACGCATCTGGTAGGCCTCGTCGACGATGGCCCAGGGCCAGGTGCGGTCGCCGATCCATGCCCACTTGTCGGCGGTGGCGATCACCACGGCCGGGTCCCCCAGATCGGGCAGCTTGCCCGCGACCGAGACGTTGGGCAGGGCGAGGATGCGGCCGGGCGTGATGTAGCCGCTCGCCGAGAGCCGGCCGACCCCCAGATCGGGATGCTCGGCCGCGAGCCGTTCCACCAGGTCGTCCACCTGCTCGTTGGTCTGCGCGACGATCATCAGCGGCTCGCCGGTCTCGGCGATGTGCCCCGCGGCCTTGACCACCAGCGTGGACTTGCCCGCGCCCGGCGGCGAGTCCACGACCACGCCGCGGTGACGGGGCAGGTCGGCCAGGACGGCGTCCACCACGGCCGCCGCCTCCTGCTGCGGCGTCATGCCACGCCTCCGCCACTGCCCGCCGGGTCCGTGTCGCGGCCCGTCACCCGGGCACGGTGCCAGGGTGACGGGCCCGCCGTTCCGGCACCGGCGGCCTGGTCCTCCGGTGCCGCCGCCGAGCGGGGAGCACGCACGGCCGGGAGAGACACCGGCCGGCCGTGCGGGGTCCGGTGAACGCTCAAAGCCATTCCTCCTGCGCGTCGTCGTCGCCGGGCTCGTACTCCTCCGGCGGCCCGCCATGGGTCCACGGCGTCTGCTCGGGGTCCGGCAGCGCCGCCGACGACTGGAAGTCGTCCGTCAGTGAGGTGTACGAGACCCGCTCGCCCGGTTCGGGCACCGAACCCGGAGCCGGGGTCCTGCCCCGCCCCATCCCCTTGGTGATCTTAAGGGTGATCTCCCCGTCGACGACCTCGACGATCTCGGCCGCGTGGCCACGCCGGTCGGGGCTGCCGACGGTGGTGCCGGGCGTGAGCCGCACCGGGTCGCCGGTCCTCACCGTGATCAGGGGCCGGAGCTTGCGCGAGCGGCCCTCGCCCTCGCTGTGCTCGGGGTCGGCGGCGATCACCGTCCCGGCGAAGGCCTCACCGGTCAGCCGGTACTCGGCCATGAGCAGCGGGTCGTCGTGGGCCCGCTGCACGTCGTAGCTCGCCCGTGCCCGCTCCAGCCCCGCCAGCCTCGCGGCGGCGCTCACCGCTCCGTCCCTGCGGGCCTGCGGCGGGCTCCCCTCGGCGATCCGCTCGACGAACCGGGTGAACGACCCGCGGTCGATCTCCCAGCGGTCCTTCACCCGCGAGCCCTCCGGCAGCGACCGCAGCAGGTCGACGGCCCGCCACATCAGCCGCCAGGTGGGGTCGAGCTGGGTGCGCAGCGCCTGGCTGACCCGGTCGACGGCACGGTCGGTCGGCGCCTCCTCGTAGGCGCGGATCGCGGGAGCGAGCACCTCGTTGTCGAAGCCCGGGTCGGTGGTGGGGCCCGCCGGCGGCCAGAGCAGCGGGTCCTCGGCCTCCTCGGCCGCCCGGTGCCCGGACATTCCCGGCGGCGGGTCGATCCATCCCAGCAGCGCCGCCAGGTTGGCGTCCTCCAGGCTGCTCTGCCCGGTCGCCCAGTGCAGGCTCAGTGCCTCGGTCGCCGCGAGCAGCACCGAGGAGCCCGGCTGCTGGGACCGGTCGGCGAAGTAGGTCAGCCACCGGCCGAGCAGCGGCACCGACGGGTGCACCGGGTAGGGGCCCTCGGCCCTGCGGAACCTGGTGGAACGGCCGAGCAGCCCGGTGAACGAGGCGGCGGACCGGTTCGGCACGAGGATCTGCGGCGCGTCCAGGCACCGCTCGTACGGCTCGCCGCCCTTGCGCTCGACCGTCTCGGTGCTTTTCTCGAACCCCTCGATGTAGGGCAGCAGCACCTCGGCCAGCCCGGCGGCGAAGGCGAACCGCAGGTCCCGGTTGCGGGGCTGGGGGACGACGAGCAGCCGGGGGTGACCCGGGTCGGTGCCCACCATGGCGGCCAGCGGCGCGGCGGCCTCGCCCGCGAGCTTGAGCGGGATGAGCACCAGCGGCTGGGCGGAGATGTGGCAGTGCCTGACCGTGGTGACCCGCTGCGCGACACCGTCCCTGACGGCCCGCAGTCGCGCCAGCGCCGTCAGCGCGCTCACCTGTCGTCCGCTCTCGCCGCGGTGACCCCCGGCGCGACCGGCCCGGTGGCCTCGACGATCCTCACCGCAGCGACTCCTCGCGCAGCCGGTCCGCCAGCCGGAGCAGGCGGGCGATCTCCTCCTGGCCCTCGGCCACCTCGCGGGTGCCCTCGGCCAGGCCGAGCGCTTCGTGCATGCCGGAGACGCCGCCCAGCTGGTCGCGGATCTGACGCCCGAGCAGGTCGGTGGATCCGCAGGCGCGGGCCTCGTGACGGCAGAACATGCACATGTCGCAGGTGGACAGGCAGTCGGGCGCGTAGCGGGCGGGTACCTGGAGCAGCGCCTGGGTCAGCTCGTCCGCCGAGCGGGTCGGCACCCCGTCCTCGCCGGGGGCCAGGTCGAAGGTGAGGTCGTCCGGCAGGCCCTCCAGCAGGTACTCGACCCTGGTCATCCTGGTGAGCTGGCGGCCCAGCACCGACAGCTGCCTGCGCACGTCGACCAGCGCCGCGGTCGGGCGGTTGGCGAAGTTCTCCGGGCAGACGAGCACCACGTCGTGGGAGACGCGCTCCGGGTCGTGTCCGAGGTCGGCCATGAGCGTGCGCAACGCCAGGACGTAGACCGCCGCCTGCCGTGCCGCCGCCGCGACCTTGTCAGGCTCGGCCTGGCCGTCGATCATGCCGAACGACTTGATCTCCACGATGTGGAATCGCCCGCCGACCTGGAAGGCCACCACGTCCGGTTCGAGGTAGGAGGTGTGCCCGGCGATCTCCAGGCTGAACAGCGGGTGGTCGTAGAACACCGCGGTCCCGTCGTCCTCGCGCGCCGCGCGGTCGATCAGCGCCCGGGTGTGCGAGTGGCGCAGGTGGGAGCCGACGCTCTCCACGTCCCGGTAGCCGACCTGGGCGACGGACAGGCCGAGCAGTTCGCGCAGCAGCCGCAGCAGCTCGGCGCAGCCGTTCTCCTTGACCAGCGACTCGAAGACGTTCCCGCGGGTGATCGCGAACTGGGACTGGCCGAACGGGGCGGGGAAACCGACGTGCCGGGCCGTGCGGTCCTTGTCCACGCCCGCGGCGTCCATCACCGCCCGGCGCGCGCAGCCGGGGTTGGCGGCCAGCGCCGAGATGGCCCGTGCGTCGTGCGGGCGGGCGGGCATCGTCCCGCGCAGCTCGTCAAGCCTGTTCAGGAAGGCCCTCTCCCGAAGGCTGTTCATGCGCGGGTCCCCCCGTCCAGCCTGGTCTTCAACAGGCCCCCCTCAAGGTGTTCATCGCGGTGACGCCGAACAGGCGCTCGACGTCCGGTAGTTGCCTCGTCGCCCGCGCCGCCACCTCGGCCCGCTGCGCGGTGTCGGCGGCCCGGTGCACCTCCAGCTCGGCTCGCGCCGCGCGGATCGCGGTCGCGGGGTCGGCCGGGGCGAAGCCCTCGACGGCGCCCGGGATGTTCTGCGCCATCCGCGACAGCAGCCGCACCGCCCCCGCCGGCGGCTCGGCCAGCCGCGCCAGGTGCTCGGCGATGCGCATGGTCGAGGTGAGGAAGTCGACGCGCGGGCTCAGCGGTCCCAGCACCCGCGACTCGGCCGACCAGGTGCTGTCGGCGAGCAGCCCCCGGGCGGGGGAGAGCCGGTCGGTCAGCGCGGCGCACAGGTAGTACGGCCTGGCGTAGGGGTCGCCGCGGAACGAGCGCTCCTCGTCTCGGCGCAGGCTGGTCAGCTGTGAGCCGCGGAGCTCGCGGGAGAAGAACGCGTCGTTCACCGCCACGATGAGCTTGGCCGAGGTCGGCACGCCCAGCATGGCCAGCGCCTGGTGCACCTGCTCCCTGATGGGCAGCAGCGAGGTCTCGGGCTCGCGCGCGGGCGTCGGCGCCTCGGAGGTTATCGCCGCGTCCCATGCCTGTTCGGCTCTGCGCAACTCCCCGCGCAGCGACCGGGCGAGCGAGTTCTCCTTCGCCTTGACCGCCCGTCGCACCTCGGCGCGGAGGTCGGCTATTCGCCGTTCCAGCGCGTCCAGTGAATCACTCACGGCCCGGAGCGTAACAGGAGTTCCACTGGTCTCCCTTCAATTCCAGTGAATTCCAGCATTAAAGAGCAACCCATCGCATCGCGATAACGGGATGAAAAGGGCATTTGATACGTAACCCACGGCTAGAGGTGAAGAACCTGACAGGTGTCGCGCGCCCCGCCACCCGAGACGTCCGGACCAAGATGAGTCACCACCACGAAACCGGCGGCGACCATTACACCGCCGCGGTGAATCACCGCGCCATGGTCACGGACGGCCTGCACAGCACTCCCGGCGACCGTGTCTCGTCGGACTGCGCCGGCACTCCTTGACGCGTACGTTGCCGGCGGTCACGCTGTCACTGCTCATTCACGGCGAACTCGGATCGTATTGCCGAGGCACCGTGTCGTACGTATTCACCGGCGAAGTCCCGGTCGGCCCCGGCACGTCCGCCTTGAGACGCCGGGGGCCGTTCCGGCGGGCAGGCGAAAGGACGGTGTCGTGGCCGTGCGGTTCTTCACTGCGAGAGCGCTGGTTCTCGTCGCATCCGGCGTGTTCCTCGCCGGATGCGGGTCACAGGCCGCGTCCGGTGAATCCCCCGACGGTCAGGCGCAGCCGTCGGGCGGCTGCCCGCTCACTCCGGAAGCCCTTTCCAAGGCCACATCCCTGAGCTGGGAGTTGCAGGAGAGGAAAGACGACCACCCGTTGGAGACCGCCGAATCGATCAAAGTGACGGCCTGCCTCTACACGGCCGCGGACGCTCCCCAGGACGGCTCGGATCCGCTGGTCCTGCGAGCCGACGTCGCCACCGGAGCGGATGCGGCCACGATCAGGAAGGACTTCACCGACACGTGCACCGAGTACGGCGGCAAGGTCGGCGACTCAGCCGCGGCTGACGGTGCGATCGTGTGCGACCGGAACGGTTCCATCGTGGAGGGCCTGGTGGGGGGTGCCGATCGAGTGGTGAACGTCTATCTGGTCAACGCGGAGGCGGCCACCGCCGGCAGGCTCACCCCGGCCTTCGACAGGATCCTCGCCGCCGTCGGCTAGCGTCCCGGCGGAGGGCGCCTCCGCTCAGTCCGGGGTAGGGCGTCTTCGAGGGCGGCCGTGAACCAGCGAGCGATGCCGGCCGGATGCGTGACGGCGGTGCCGACCACGACCGTGTGCGCCCCCAGGCGGGGAAGGGCTTCGGTGGTCTGCTCGGTGGTGTGGACGCGGCCGTTCCGGCGCCCCGGTGGCCGGGTGCTCCCGATCACCCCTGAACGCCGGCCGGTGGCGCGAGCCAGGCGGGTAACGGGCGGGTGTGCAGTACGTCCAGTCGCGAGACGGCCCGGGTCAGCACGACGTAGAGCCGGTTGAGTCCTCGGGTCTCGGCTTCGGCGATCTCGGCGGGCTCGGCCACCACCACGTGGTCGTATTCGAGACCCTTGGCCATTGCCGCGGGGACGGCGGTGACGCGGGCCGCGGAGGCGATGTCGTCGAGCGTGGCGACCTCGATGCCTTCGGCCCTCAGCGCCGTCACCAGCTCGCCGAGGGCCGCGTCGGCGGCGATCACCGCGATCGAGCCCTCATGGCCGAGCGCGTCGCGCACCGCGCGGACCGCGGTGCCGGCGAGCTCGGGTGTCCGGTGGACCCCGAGACGGCCGTCCGTACGGAACGAGCGAGTCCTGGGCACGTCCACGGCCAGTTCCTCCAGCAGGCGGTTGGCGATCGCGACGACGGCGGCGGGCACCCGGAAACCCGTGGTCAGGGCGGTCAGCTTCGCGTCCGGCTTGCCCAGGTGGGCCAGGTGCTCGCGCCAGCCGCGGGCCGCCCACCGCGTGGTGCCCTGCGCCAGGTCGCCGAGCACGGTGATCGAGCCGTGCTCGCTCCTGCGGGCGACGGCCCGGCACTGCATCGGCGAGAGGTCCTGCGCCTCGTCGACGATGACGTGACCGTATCCGCGAGGGCGCTCCAGCAGGCCCGAGATCTCGTCGAGAAGTACGGCGTCGGCCGCCGACCACCTGGCGCTCCTGAACGAGCGCGGCGGCCTGGTCCACAGGATGGCCGCCTGCTCGCCGGGGGTGAGGACCCCGTCCGCGGCCCCGGCCAGCACCGCGGGGTCGCCGAGCAGTTCCGCCAGCACCTCCTCCGGCCGGACGGCGGGCCACACCGCGTCGACGTGCGCGGTGAGGGCCCTGGTCATCCCGCGCGTCCAGGCGGCACTCGTGTTCCGGCCGCGTGCCTCCGCCTGCCGAAGCAGGACGGCCACGGTACGCGAGAGTACGCGCTCGCGGCCCACACCGTACGGGGTCGCCTCCCGCAGGACGGCGTCCACGATGGCACCGAACTTCTCCTGTCCCACCCGCCAGCGGTGGGAGCCGTCGGGGACGGTGATCGGACCCGCCGGGGCCGTCACCCGCCGGTACAGCGCCTGACGCAGCACCTCCGCCATGCGGACGTCGTGCTTGACGGCCGCGGCCTCCTCGCCGTCGGCTCCCCTGAGCGGCCCTCTCGCCAGCAGCCCCGCCATGGTCGTCTGCTCGACGTCGACCTCGCCGAGCGCCGGGAGCACGGCCGCGATGTACCTCAGGAACGCCCGGTTGGGGCCGAGGATCAGCACGCCCGTGCGCGAGAGCCGCTGCCGATGGGTGTAGAGCAGGTAGGCGGCCCGGTGCAGTCCAACGGCGGTCTTACCGGTGCCCGGCGCCCCCTGGATGCAGATCGACTCCTCAAGCCCGGCACGGACCAGCTCGTCCTGCTCGGGCTGGATGGTGGCCACGATGTCGCGCATCGGCCCGACGCGGGGGCGCTCGATCTCGGCGGCCACGATCCGGCTCGCCATGCCCAGGTCCTGACCGGCCCCAAGGTGCTCGTCCTCGAAGCCGGTCAGTGTGACCGGCTTCGAGGACCAGCCGAAACGGCGCCGTACGGACACTCCTTGCGGGTCGCGGGCGCTCGCCCGGTAGAACGTCGTGGAGACGGGCGCACGCCAGTCGATCACCATCGGCGCTCGCCCGGTGCCACCGGAGACATGGCGCCGGCCGATGTAGTAGCGCTGCCCGTGGTGCTCGGCCAGGCCGGTACCGATGCCCGGGCCCGGAGCGAAGTCGAGGCGGCCGAAGAACGGCGGCCCGTCCGGCTGCTCGTCCAGCTCCTTGGCAAGGCTCCTCAGGTCGTAACCCAGCCGCTCCGCGCTGTAGCGGTCACCCGCCACCCGCTCGCCGATGACGACGTTCAGCCGCGCGCTCTCGGCCATCCGGCGGATGGCCGCCCTGCACTCCGCCAGATAGGCCCGCTCGTCGTCGAGTCCGGCACCTGTCATCGCCCATCACCTCCAAAAAAACTTAACTCGGTCAAGATATTAACCGGGTTGTGCTTCTGTTAGGTTGGAACACGTGACAGGACTCCGTGAACGCAAGAGGCGGCAGGTCCACGAGACGATCTCGGCGGAGGCGATCTCGCTCTTCCTGGAGAGGGGATTCGACGAGGTGTCGGTCGCCGAGGTGGCGGCGGCGGCGGGGGTTTCCAAACCGACGCTCTTCAAGTACTTCCCGACCAAGGAGGACCTTGTCCTGCACCGCATCTCCGACCATCAGGGCGAGGCCGCCCGGGTCGTGCGCGAGCGCGGGGCGGGCGAGGCGCCGCTGGAGGCGCTGCGCCGCCACTTCCTGGCCGGGCTGGAGCGGCGCGATCCCGTGACGGGGCTCAACGACCACCCCGAGGTGCTCGAATACCATCGGATGGTCTTCTCCACGCCCAGCCTCGCGGCCCGGGTGCTCCACCACATGGCCTCGGACGAGGAGGCCCTCGCCGCCGCGCTCGCCGAGATCACCGACGAGCTCACCGCACGACTCGTCGCGGGCCAGGTCCTGGCCGTCCAGCGGGTGCTGGCCCGGCGCAACTGGCTGAGGCTGGTGGAGGGGGAGACCGCCGAGCGGACCCACCTCTCGGCCGTCGCCGCCGCCGACCACGCGTTCGCCCTGCTCCCGAAACTGGGCTGAACGCCGCACCGGAGACCTCGCGCGGCGTGACCTTCCGAGCCGGCCGTGACACGCCCGCAGGCGTCGCGAGGTGATCATGACGATGCGGCCGCAGGGTTCCTGCCCCGCCGGAGGGTGGGCCCGGCGCGGTTCCGTCATTGACAGACATCTCCACGTGTTCCTACTTTGGAAACAGTGTTTCCTCTAGGGAATCGGATGGTAGTGCCGTGGAATACCCCCTCTCTCTGGCGCTTGTGGACTTCTTGCCGGTTCTCGCCATGGCGACCGGTGTCACCCTGCTCGTTGCCCGCGTCGGCGCCCTCGCCGGACCGAAGGTGACGCGTGTCGCACTGGCCGGGGGGACGCTCGTCGTGATCGGCGGCGCCCTCAAGGCCACCTGGAAGACCATCGTGGCCCTGGGCGGGCCGGACATCGTCTGGATGGCCAAGGCCCAGTTCTTCCTGCTCGGGCCGGGCTTCACCCTTCTCGCCTGGGCGCTGCTGAGCGTCCGTCCAGGTGAGGCGGGCAGGAGGATCGCTCCGCTGTGGGCGTTCGTGGCTTTCGCCCTGATCGGAGTCGTCGCCGCGGCCGGCGTCGGAGCGACCTGGCCGCTGCTCGTCGTGACCACGGCGTCGGCGACGCTGCTCGCCGTGCGAATGATCCTGCTGGCCCAGAAGTCGGGTGACACCGTGGCGATGGCCCTGCTGGGGTTCAACATCCTCGGTACCTACAGCATGGGGATGCTCGCCGGGCAGCCGGAGCAGACCATCACCCTGCAGTGGTTTGAGGAATCGCTCAACACCTGCGTCTGGACGGCCTTCGCGGTGGCGGTGTGGCGGCTGACCCGGGCCGGGCGAGCACTCACTCACGTCCGGGCGGTTTCGGCGTCGTAACCGGAGCGTGCCCGTAGCACGACCAGGCCACTGATCGCTGCGGGCACCAGCAGGGCGGCGAAGGCGTAGAGCAGCGAGCCGAACACGTCGGACACCGTGCCCACCAGGAGCGGTCCGAGCGCTCCGCTGAGGGCAAGGGTGAACTGGAGTACGGCGAAGCCGACACCGCGCCGCTCCGCCGGCAGCAGATCGGCCAGGCCGGCGGTCAGGTTGGCGATCGCCGCGCCGAAGAAGGCGTTGGTGAGCGCGAACATCGTGATGCGCGCCCCGAGGAACGGCAAGCTGACCGCGGCCGCGAAGCACAGCGCGCCGGCGATCAGGCTGCCACCGCTGAGCGTGATACGCCAGGCCCGAACCTGCACCTGTCCAGGTGACTTCACAGTGAAACAACGTTCCCTTAGAGGAAACAAGGGTTGGAGGGGTCCATAGATGGACGCGCTGCCGGCGGAGCAGGGCGCCTCGCCCGCGCCGCCGAAACCGGAGTCGCTGATGGGCACGATCCGGGGTCGTGTGCTGTGGTCCGTGCTGGGCACCTGGTTGCAGGCGCTCGCCACCACGGCGCTTCTCCTGCTCGTGGGCGGCGATCGGAGAGATCGCGGCGGGGCGAACGCCCGGTGGCGGGCTGATCATCGGCCTGGTGACGGCCGCCGTGCTGCGAGCCCTGTTCGCGGCGCTGATCCCGGCCGTCACCATCCGAGCCGGCGGTCTCCTGGAGGTGAGTCTGCGAGCGCGGATCTACCGCCACCTGCTCCGGCTGGGCGCGCCCCTGCGCTCACGTGAGCAGACCGGTCACCTGGTCTCCACCGCCACCGAGGCGGGAACTGGTCGCCACCTACTACGCGACCTTCCTCGGCCCGATCCTGGCTTCGATGACGGTGCCGGTCCTGGTCCTTGCCGCGATCGCACTGTTCGTCGACCCGTGGGCGGCGCTCATCATCGCCATCGCCGTACCGGCGATCCCGCTCACGGTCGGGATCTTCGAACGGAGCTTCGCCAAGGTCAGCGCGGGCTACCGGGACACCGCCAACCGGCTGGCCGCCCGCTTCCTGTGTACGCCCGCCAGGTCGACGACCTCGACCAGCCGGCGGGCCGGGCGTCCACCTGAAACGCGGCCGCGGGGAAGCCGCGTTCTTCCCCGCGGCTCGCCCCCTCCCGGTTCTCCGAGTTCGACGAGCCCGCGGCGGCGGTACCTACCAGTTCGTGTCAGGTGGATCCCGGTGGCCGGGAGAGCGACCCGGAACTGTCCGGACCCGCACGGCCCCGGCACCGCAGCGGCCGTGGCTGAACGGCCCGCCGCGGGAGGGGCGGCGAGACCTTCCGCCGCCCGCCGAGGATGTCAGCTCTCGATCTCCGTGCGGTCGCCCGACCACAGGGTGTGGAAGGAGCCCTCGCGGTCCACCCGCTGGTAGGTGTGCGCACCGAAGAAGTCACGCTGGCCCTGGATCAGGGCCGCGGGCAGGCGCTCGGCCCGCAGCCCGTCGTAGTAGGCCAGCGCGGTGGAGAAGCCCGGTGCCGGAATGCCCAGCTCGGCGGCCTTCGCCACCACCCGCCGCCACGAGTCCTGCGCCAGGGTCAGCGCTTCGGCGAAATAGGGGGCGGCGAGCAGGGTGACCGGCTTGTCCGGCGCCGCGTACGCCTCACGGATGCGGTTCAGGAAGACGGCGCGGATGATGCAGCCGCCCCGCCAGATCGTGGCCAGCACGCCGGGGTCGACGTTCCAGCCGTACTCGGCGCTGCCCGCCCTGATCATGTCGAACCCCTGGGAGTAGGCGACGATCTTCGAGGCGTACAGCGCCCGCCGTACATCCTCGGCGAAGTCCTCGCCGACGGCGCCGGCCGGTACGCCCGAGGGGCCCGGCAGGCCGCGCGCGGCCGCGCGCAGGTCGGCGTGGCCGGACAGGGAGCGGGCGAACACCGCCTCGGCGATGCCGCTCACCGGAACCCCCAGGTCCAGGGCGATCTGTACGGTCCACCGGCCGGTGCCCTTCTGCTCCGCCCGGTCGGCGATCACGTCGACGAGCGGCCTGCCGGTGGCCGCGTCGACCTGGCGGAGCACCTCGGCGGTGATCTCGATCAGGTACGAGGACAGCTCACCTGAGTTCCACTCCGCGAAGATGTCCGCGAGCTCCGCCGGGGTCCGGCCGAGCCCCTGCCTGAGCAGGTCGTACGCCTCGGCGATGAGCTGCATGTCGGCGTACTCGATGCCGTTGTGCACCATCTTCACGAAGTGCCCGGCGCCGTCGGGGCCGATGTGCGCGCAGCAGGGCACGCCGTCGACCTTCGCCGCGATGTCCTCCAGCAACGGCCCCAGCGTCTCGTACGACTCCTTCGAGCCGCCAGGCATGATGCTCGGCCCGAGCAGCGCGCCCTCCTCCCCGCCGGAGATGCCCGCGCCGACGAAGTGCAGGCCGCGCTCGCGCAGCGCGGCCTCGCGCCTGCGTGTGTCGAGGAAGTGCGCGTTCCCGCCGTCCACCAGCATGTCGCCCGGCTCCAGCAGGGGGGCGAACTCCTCGATCACCGCGTCGGTCGCCGCCCCGGCCTTGACCATGATCAGGATGCGCCGGGGGCGCTGCAGCGCCGCGACGAACTCCTCGGGAGTCTCGCAGGGAACGAAGGTCCCCTCGTCCCCGTGCTCCTCGACCAGTGCCTTGGTCCTGTGGTGTGACCTGTTGTGCACCGCTACCGAATGCCCGTGCCTGGCCAGGTTACGGGCGAGGTTCGCCCCCATGACGGCCAGCCCTGTCACACCGATCTGTGCCTGAGTCATCAAATACCTCCAGCTCGGAGACCTCGGTCCTCATGACCGGGAAAGAAAACACGACAGGATGCCACGTAGTGGGTTTCTCGAAAGCATGAGCGAACCCGGTCCGTGCACCATCACCGTTTGTGACGTACGCAGATCGTGAAGCGAGCGTTCACATTTCGCTTCCATCCAATTCTTCACGCCAAGAATGCCAGTCCGCACCCGCCCTGACTAAAGGGGCGAAGAGAGTGTCGGCGCCGTGCCGACCGGCGGACCGTCCGCTTCCGGGCGGCTCCGGCCCCGCTGGGAGCGGGGGCGACGTGACCGGACCCCACCCCGAGAGGGCTCACCGGCCGAAGCGGATTCCCGGGGTCTCCAAGCCGATGAGGCCGCCCAGGCACCGGTAGGTCCGCGCCCCACCCTGGAACTGCTCCTGGGAGGGGGGCAGGACCGTGCCCTGCCACCTGCTCCGCCGATCGCTGCGGGTGTCGTGCATGGAGGCGAACATGACCTGTTCCGAGCACACCTTCCGCACCGTCGGATGCTTCTCCAGGGCTGCCAGGTCGTAGGTGAGCGAGTCCTGCGGAAGCGGGGCGATCGCGTACGTCTCCCACACGTGTGACTCCTCGCAGCCGATCCGCTTGGCCGTGGTGTCGCCCGCGATCGAGACGAGGCCGCCCCAGCACTCGGGCTTCACCACGCACGCGGCCCCCGCACCCGCGACTGCCGAGGCGGGACAGGCCGCCGTGACCGTGGGAACCTCCGGGACCTTGGGGGCCGCGGACACGCCGGACGCCGAGGTCGTGCCGTCCCCGGCGTTCTCGCCGCCCAGGAGCGCCTGCCGGCCCGACTGCTGCGAGGTGGTCGGGGTCTGGTCGCGATTCTCGACGTACATGAGCCCGGCCCCGGCCAGTAGCAGGATCACGAAGGCTACCGCCACCGCGACGAAGACCCGCGTGTTCGACGAGGCGGGATGCTCGGGCGGTTTGGTACCGCTCACCCCCGGAGACGTCAGATGCGACCGTACCGGCTCCCTGCCGGGCCCGCCCTGGAGCGGCGGTGTGCCGTACGGCGGTGGCACTGTGGCGTACGGCGGCGAGGGGGAGGGGGTGGGAATAGGGGGGACGGGCCGCGGGGCATGAGGCGGGGAGGCCGGGGCGTCACCCCCCGGGCGCAGGCTCGCGAGGGCGTCGCGCAGCGCGGCCACCGAGGGGGTGCGCCGCGCGGGGTCGGCGGCCATGGCATCCCTGAGCACGGCGGTCAGTTCCGGCGGCACCCCTGGGATCTCGGGGACGGGCAGGCGGTGCAGGGCCATGATGACCGCGATGTTGACCACACCGCTCTCCGGGAAGCGCGGAGGGCGCCCGGAGAGCAGCGCGTACAGCGTGGCGGCGAGGGAGTAGACGTCGCCCGCGGGGGCGGGTTCGGTCAGCTCGAACGCCTCGGGCGGAGCATAGGCAGGGGTGAGGGACTCCCTGGTCACCGACGCCTCGCTGCCCGACGAGGGCATGGTGGCCAGGCCGAAGTCGGAGAGCACCGCATTGCCGTACCGGTTGATCAGGATGTTGGCAGGCTTGATGTCGCGGTGCAGCACTCCGGCGGCGTGCGCCGCCGACAGCGCGTCGGCGATCTTGATGCCGATGTCGGTGACCTCGGCCGGCGGCAGCCGCCCCTCCGCACGCATCCGGTCCAGCAGCGACCCGCCAGGGCACAGCTCCAGGACCATGTACGGCCGCCCATCGGGCAGGACCCCGGCGTCGTAGACATGGGCGACGTGCGGATGGCCGGAGAGGGCGCCCGCCGAGGTCACCTCGCGCATGAAACGGCGCCGGTCCCGTTCCGAGACCAGCACCCGGTTGTCCACCTTGAGCGCGACCTCACGCTCCACCGCCAGCTGCCTGGCCCGGTAGACGATTCCGAAACCACCCTGGCCGAGCACCCCGGACACCTCGTAGCCCGGTACGGCGACGGCACCCGCTCCGGCCACCTGCCACCTCCTGAAGACGAGCGGCAGATTACCGGAGTTTCACCCACGAACCACGCGTTATACCGGCAGGCGCCGCTTCTGGTCGCTGGGATGTCCGTCACCGAGCTCCGCCAGAAGCGCGTCCCAGCGGGCCCCGATGGCGTCGAGGCTGTAGTCGGCTGCCGTCAGCACCGCGTTGTCGCCGAGCCTGCCACGCAGCTCCCGGTCCTCGATCAGCCGGCAGAGCGCCTCGGCGAGCGCCGCGGGCTTTTTCGGCGGAACGAGCAGCCCGTTGTGCTCGTGTGCGATGACCTCCCCGGGGCCGTGCGGGCAGTCGAAGCTCACCACCGGCACGCCCTTGCTCATCGCCTCCAGGATCGTCATGCTGAATCCCTCGTAGCGCGAGCTGACGGCGTAGATCGATGACTTGGCCAGCTCCATGCCGATCTCCGACGAGCTGCCCATGAGCAGCATCGTGTCCGACAGCCCGGCCTCCTCGATCCTGGCGCGGAGCTTCCGCTCGGCCTCGGGCCTGCCGCGCCCGTAGAGGCGCAACACCCAGTCGGGGTGCGCCGCGGCAACGGGCTTCCACGCCTTCACCAGCAGGTCGAAGCCCTTGGCGTGAACCATCCTGCCGATGGCGACCACGACTTTCTCGTCCAGCTTCGAGACGCCACCGGACAGCGCGGTCACGGCGTTCGGGATGCGCAGCAGCCGTCCGGGCGGCGTCTTCAGAGCTCTGTGGTAGTGCTCCAGGTCCACCTGCGTCAACGTGACGAAGGCGTCCAGCCTGCCGTAGCGCCGCTTGATGAGCCGGACGACCTCGGGGGAGTGCACGTCGAGTGCCACGTGCTCCTGGCCGATGGTGATGACGCCCGGTGGCGTGAACAGGGCGGTGATCAGGTTGAATCCCGGCCGGGTGGAGATCAGCACGCCGGTGCGCATGGATCGCAGGTAGCGGACCATGCGCAGGTCCGTCAGCAGTGAGACCGCCCGGTAGACGTTCTCCTGCCTCGGGATCAGCATGCTCGGCAGGCGCGACAGCAGCCACCCCACCGGGCCTCGCCGCCGGGTCCTGTCATCCAGGAACGACACCCGCACGCCCGGCGGGATGGGAAAGAACGGCTCCCTGGCCGTCCGGACCACACTGACGATCTCCACATCGCGCTCGCGCGCCAGGTGACCCGCCAGGTTGAGCACGGTCCTGATGGTGCCGCCCATTCCGTACGCGTGCTGCAGCAGGATGCGGACGGTTCTCGTGTCGGGCGCCGGAGCGCGCCTCGCCCGCCTCGCGTTGAGCGCCCGCAGCACCCCGAACGCCGCCCGCCTGACAGCCATCCGTGCTCGCCGCGTCTTCACGCTCTTCCCCGACATGCCGAGAGCCCCCCGCCCATCCCGCATTCCCTGTCGTTCCCCTTCCCGGAGCCACTTCCGCTAAAGCACACACGTCGGACAATCCAGCTCACTGCCCGATAGATCGCCGTACGGACCACAGCGGTCCTGGACCGCCGGTGAATCAGTCCCTTCCGTCCTTCGCGAAGTGGGTTACGTCCCTTACTCCACCGGAGTCGCTGTTCGCGTTCATGGCGCTTTCGGCCGGGGCTCCCGGCCTATGCTGTTCCTCTCCGTGTGAGGGGAGCATCGGTGGGCGGACGGGATCCGGATCGGCGTCGAGCGCTGCTCGACGCCGCGGACCGGGTGATCCGGCGTGAGGGACCCGAGGCGTCCATGGCGTCGATCGCCGCCGAGGCGGGGGTCACCAAGCCCATCCTCTACCGGCACTTCGGTGACAAGAGCGGGCTCTATCAGGCCCTGGCGAACCGGCATGTCCGCACCGTGGTCGGCCTGCTGCGCCCGGAGTTCGACCGGGCCAGGGCCGACCTGCGCAGTCGCGCCCGGGCGACGATCGACGCCTATCTGGAGATGATCGCGGCCAACCTGAACCTCTACCGGTTCCTCTTCTACCGGGCCGGTGCGGAGGACAGCCGGACCCACTCCCAGATGACCGCCATCGTGCGCAGCCTCGGTGAGGAACTCGGCACGGTGATCGCCGCCGAGACGGCGGTGCCCGATCCGGTTCGCGCCCAGGTACTGGGTCACGCCTTCGTCGGTATGGTTCAGGCCACCGGTGACTGGTGGCTGGAGCATCCCGAGGTGGACCGGGCCGAAGTCGTCGAGGGGCTGGTCAGCGTCATCGTGGCGACGATGTCGGCCACGCTCTCCCGCTGACGTCGCCTGTCACCGGCTACCCGCTGCTCACCGAACCGTGAAAGCCGGTCTTCTGGAGCACCTGCCAGAGCAGGACCGCGCCGAGCAGGAAGACGGCGCGGTCGATTTGACGATGTGGGACGAGGTTCGTACAGTTCACCAGACCCGAGGGAGACGGCGGTGGCGCCAGGGCCTCGGGAACCTCTCTAACGATCTTCGCCCCAAGGGGATATCTGTCCCCAAAAGGGGTCTGATTCGACATGAATCAGACGGTCGAGTAGGTTAGAAGGGTTGCTCTGGAAACAGAGTCGCCGAATTCCAGAAAGACCTGCAAGATCAAGTCAATCGCTTCAAAACGAGCCGGTTTGACACGAAAAAGCGGGCCTGAAAGAATAACGGCACAACGAAAGAACAGAACAAAACGAACCGCCCCTGGTTCTCCGGCCGAAACTGGTCGGGACGACGGTGTACGCGTCCGTTTCTTGAGAACTCAACAGTGTGTTAAAAGCCAGTGCATGAAGCACAACCCTGTCCAACCTGCCCTTTCATCGG